>NZ_JBJJLR010000022.1:0-82084 GCF_046230975.1 Pseudomonas sp. KCJK9058 | reverse complement strand
ACCAAGGGGCGGAAGCCAACCTGAAGCTCATGGTTGACCTGGCGCAACTTCTCTTCTGGCAATGCTTCGGACACCACGCGAGTGATACCGACCTGTGCAGCGATGGATTCAGCCACACGGGTGCGATCACCGCTCAGCAGCAACTGACGCTCCAGGCCTAGTTCCCGCAATTGCTGCATGGCCTCGGCAGACTCTGCGCGCACGTTGTCGGCCAGCAACAGCCAACCCAGAAATTGCCCATTCTGCGCCAAGCCCGCGATTGGGCCATCATGTTCAGGAACTGGAGGCACCGTCATGCCCAATTCATCGAAAAGCTCTGGTCGCCCCAACGCAGCTTTTCCCTCGGCTGTGTGCGCCACAACGCCAAAGCCTTGGCGTTCATGGACATCCAGTAGCGGCAAATGGTGGTCATGCGGTACCAATGCCGCCAGAGCACGGCTGACCGGATGGCTACTGGCCGCACCGAGACTTGCGGCGAGGTTGATGATTTCGGCCTGCGACAACGTACTCGATAGGCCAACCACGCTGCGCAGACGCAGGTTGCCGTAGGTCAGTGTGCCGGTCTTGTCGATCACCAGCGAAGACAAGTCGGCGAGTTCCTCGAGGAAGGCAGACCCTCGAATCAGGATACCGTGCCGGGCGGCGACGGCAATGCCTGCCACCGCTGTCGCCGGTGCCGACAGAACCAATGCACACGGACAGGCGGCGACCAGAACGGCCAACATGGCCTGGGCATCCTTGGTAACGAACCAGGTCGCGGCGGCAATCAGTAACACCAATACCAGATAACGCCCGGCGTGTCGTTCGAGCAAGCGCGTGATGGGCGGCTTGGCTTGTTCGGCGCGTTGCATCAGGGCGATGACCTTGCCCAAGGTTGAATCATCGCCAACACGCGTAATCTCCACCCGCAGCAAGCCATCCAGATTGATCGACCCTCCATGGATATCCATCCCGGTCGTCACCTCCTGGGGAATGGACTCCCCCGTGATGGGCGCGGTGTCCAGGCTGGCCTGGCCTTCAATAATGCGTCCATCGGCTGGTACCCGGTCACCGGCACGGACTTCGACTTGGTCGCCAGGGTTGAGGCTTGCGTTATCGACCTCATGAACCTGCCCATCGGCATTGATAAGACGTGCACGACTACGGGTCAGCTGCCCAAGTGCCGCAATCGCTTCTTGCGAGCCGAGCACGCTACGCTCCTCCAGGACATGACCGAAAATCATGATGATCGGTAACAGTGCCGCTGTCGCGAGGTCACCCGTTGCCCAGGCGCCCAACATGGCTAAGCCGATGAGCTGATCGGTGATGCCGTGAAGACTAGGTTGCAACAGGCTGTACCACGCCGAACGTAACACTGGGATAGCCACGAGCAAGGAGGCGACGCCCAGCAGCAACTGACTGACCCCCTCTTGGGTCGGCGCCAGCCAGCGCCAGACGAGCCCCAGCACCAACAACCCCAATGCCAGCATCGCCAGGACCAGCTGTCGTGCGGCAGCACGCCGTTCGGCCTGGGATAACAAGCCAGACGTAAGGTGCGAATGGGCGTGGTGATGGTGGCCATGGCAGTGATGAGTACTCATCGCGAGCAGCTCCAGGAATGAAAATAGGTCGAAGCAGGCCGGCCGACATCGAGCAAAGGCACTGCTTTCATGGCTTGGGCCCCTGCAGAATCATGTGTCCGGCGTCATCGTTGTCGACGGTGGTGACCGACCCTGCGCGGGCGAGGATCGCCGGTATCCGCTCACGGTAAAGGCGCTGCAATAGCTGTGGATCCTGCTGATGCGTCAGACCAACGATGGTGGCGGTCTCGGCCTGGGCCTGGGACAGCCGCTCGCGCGCTTCGGCTTGTGCCACTTGTACTGTGCGGTCTGCAGCTTGGGTGGCCTGTTGCAGTTGGCGAGCAGCATCGTTACGGGCTTTTGCCACAGCCTGCTCGGCCTGCTGACTTGCGGTGAGCACTGCGTTGAATGCGCCGACTGCTGACCAAGGCAGAGAAGACTGAATGTCGACTCGTACTACCTCGATCCCAAGGTCCGCTCCAGCCGCTCGCAGGTGTGCAAGGCTACTGTTGATGCCTTGTTGAAGGTCGCCGCGCAATTGCGCACGGAGCTCAGCCAACCGGGCGTCGCCGCCGACCAGCTCAGGACGCGCGACCAGGATGGCATCCATGTCACGCGAGGCACAGGTCTGCACCGCGTTTCGCTCTACCAGGCGGTCCAGGGCGGGTTCGACGTGTTGCCCCTGGCGAGCGAAGGCGTAGGGGCCGGTGACGGTATAAAACACCCGGACATCCAGTTGTACGGCTCCAGCGTCGCCCGTCAACAAATAGCCAGAGCCAGCGGTGGCATCGCTTGCCAGCGTGCCGTCCTTGTCCGATTTTCGCGCAAGCTCTGAGCGCAGCAGCACTTCAACCCGACGTTCAGTAATCCGGCCTGCCGAGGGCAGTATCACGACTTGCTCGAAAGGTTGCGGCCAAGCGAGCAGCAAGCCAGCATTCTGAATGCGGTCTTCGGCCCCCAGGCGCAGCACCACCGCGCGGCTCTCAGGCCCCACCTGGCGGACATTTTCGAACAGCCAGCCCACTGCCGCCATCAACGTCACGACGTACAACGCCAGAAAGCCGATGCGTCCTGTCTGCAGCCAAGGGCCATCCGGCAACCGGGACGTCAAATGCTCACTGATGGTCATGGTTGGCTCCAGCAGGTAGCGTAGGCACTTCCACCAGGGCGCGGAACGGCGCGGCATCGGTCCGCAATACCAATCGAGTACTCGGGTTGATGACCGATCCAAGGGTATCCAGCGAGCGCAGCAAGGTGTAGAGCTCCGGTGCCCCGGCGTACGCCTTGCCATCGATTTCCGCCGCCTGCACCTGGGACTGGGCCTGGATCTGGGCAGCCTTGACGGTGGCGTCCGCTTCCAGGATTCGGGCATCGCGCTCGGCGGCCGACTGGATCTCGGCAGCCTTGCGCTTCCCTTCGGCAGTGCGCTCGGTGGCAATGGTCTCGCGTTCGGCACGCATTCGGTCAACGGTGGCGTCGAGGGTGACCTTGGGCAAGGTCAGGCGCTCCATGCCCACTTGCACCACCTGCACCCCATAGGTGTTGATCAGTTGTTGCTCCATCTGCTCACGCAAGCGCTGTTCGAATGCATCGATGCGCACCCTGCTGGCATCGACGTTGACCAAGTCCGCCAGCTCGAAACCACTGGCGGTGGTTTCGAGCGCCGAGCCCACCAGGGTGCGGATCTGCCGCGCAGCCTCGTCTGGTTGATTCTGCACCGCCCGCATGAACAACTGGATGCTCTGTGGGTCTGGCGCCACCTGCCATGCAATATAGGCCTGCACGATGATGCGCAAACCATCGCGCGTACCCACATCCTGCAGACCACTGGAGGTTGTGCGCAGGCGCAGGTCGACCGGGACTGCTGCCTCGAAGGGCACCGGCCAACGCCACGCCAACCCAGGCTCGGTCAGCACTCGCGACGGGTTGCCGAAGCGCGTGATCACGGTTGCCTCACCGACTCGAACCTGCACGAAACACGCCGTCGCGCCCATCACCAGGACCAGCAGCAAAGCCATGCCAATGCGTAGCCAGGCCGGACGGGCATGCGCGTGACTGTCATCATGATGATGGTCATGGCCATCATCATGATCGTGGCTGTGGTGATGGTCGTGTGTAGTATGGGCGCTCAATTTTTACGCTCCTGGGGGCGTGCGGATGCGGGTTTTGGCTGCATGGGATCGACGGGCACTGCATAGCTGCGCAGGTCCAGCGTCGGTGCCTGGTGTGCCGCCAGGCGATGATCGATGATCAGGCTGCTCGCCCCATTCATGCCTTGGGACAAGCGCTCCAGATACTGTTCGAGGATGAAAGCCTGGCCAGCATGCTGCCAGGCAGTGCGTTCGGCTTCGAAACGCAGCGCGGCGGTACTCGCCTTGGTCTGCACTTCATGGGCGTCAGCAGTGGCCTTATGGGCCAGCGATGTGGCGTTTAGACGCGCCTGGTTGAGCTTCTGTGCGGCCTGCCCGCGGTCACGCGCAACGAGCGCCTGTGCGGTGATTTGCGCCGCCTGCACGGCATGGTAGGCATTGGCCGCGCCCGCCGGCGGATGAATCGCCTCCACCGACGTTGCCAACAGCTCTACGCCACTGTTCATGCGGTCCAGGTCAGCCTGCACCGCACGCCCGATGTCGCGCCCCAGTGCTTCACGCTCGGTGCCTAACAAGCCGTCCAGCGATCGTCCAGCGAAATCGTGGACCAGCACGCGGTTGGCAACGCTACGCAGCAGCTGTGCAATATCAGTGCTCTGGTAGGTGGCCGCTAGCGCTGCCGCGTCACTCATGCCGATACGGTAGATGAATCGCACGTCCATGTTTACGATCTGGAAGCCCTGTCGCCCACCGTCGGCACCGGCTATCACCTGCGAGTTCTCGCTGAGGTGAGTCGCATCCCAAAGCCGATTCGCCGTTGCCGGGGCCGCGCTTTCGGCAGCGGTCAGTGGATCTGCCGCGTCATCTGCACCAGAGGTAGCCAACTCATGGACGATGCTGTTGTCTACACTCAGCACCTTGCCAAAAGGCCAAGGCAGCCCGATGTGCAAGCCCGGTTGATATACAGCGACGGGCTTGCCAAAGCGCTCGTATACGCCGCGATTGTTCATGGGCACTTCCACGATGCCAGTCAGCAACCAACCGACCAGCGCCACCGATGCCGCCACCGGGAGGAACGCCCGACGCATGAAGGCGAAGGCCCATACTTGGCGCAAGTCGATGCCTAGACGCTGGTGCAATTCGTTCTGCAGCATTGTCATCGGCCGGGGTGGCCATTGCAGCAGGTCGCCGATCAGGCTACGAGCCACAAGCGCAGGCTCCTCGCGAGGTCGTGGGGGGCGGAATATCGCCAAAACTGCTCGCACGAGCAGCTCGAGCGCTGCCAACCCAGGTAGTACACCGATCAATACTGCCAATCGTGCCGGCCACAGTCGTGCGCCGTCTACGCACACCAGGCAGCCAATGGTCAACACGTGCACTGCGATGACCAGGCGTAACACAGCCGCAAGCGCCCTGGCCTCAGGCCATGTCGCTTCGCTTTCCGCCATCAAGTGGCGCTCCACCACGACCAGGCAGAACGCGAATACAGCCAGTATACCGATGGCAACCCAGGTCACCTGGCCGGCAGGCAGCGTTACAGGCAAGTCAAAGCGCCAAGCGCCTTTGACCAACAGCAGCGCCAGCCCTGCCAAGCCAACAAGCCAGGGCGTCTCAGCGCCCAACTTGTGAAGTTGCCGCCGGCAGGTTTCGCCGACCTGCCAGCACCAGCGTTCAAAACGGCTGAGCGATGCGGACTCGACTGATTCCTTTGCGTCACCCCGCCAGAACACCAGAGGAGTGGGGACCTGACCCAGCGCGGTCGTACGCCAACTGGCCACCCGCCAAGCCGACTGCGCTGTCGCCGCCAGCAGGAACAGCGCCGAGCCATTGACCGCCAAGAGGACGAACCAGTAGGAGTCAGGGCTGAACACTCCGACCAATCCTTGCAGTGTTAATAGCAGCGTGGCGATTGCTAGCGCCACGTACGTCAATAGCACAAGCCTGCGCGTGTGAACTTTTGAGCGCTGAAAACGGGGAAGCCCATCGAGGTCGGTGGCCTCGGTTTCTAGATCGACCATCATAAGACTCCAGCAATACCAAGCGTCGCGAATCGGCTCCCGAAGGCGCTATCGTCCATTTGCGACATATTTGGTAACGTTATAACAACAGATGTAAAAAATCTGTTCGTCCAGCACCAGGACCGGCGTGGCTGATAACGGCTGAGCTATTGAGTCGCTCCTGGGACAGGGCGTCTCCTCCCATTAGGCATTGGGATAAAAACTTGTGTTAAGCGTGATACGTAGGCCCCTGGGCGAATGGGCAAGACAACGGTTATCTCGAACGCGAGCATACCCGGGGGCATCTACTGTGGCTACATGCTGATGAACCCTATGGTGGCGATTGGCACCCTCAATCGTCGCGCATGTGCCGCTCATTGCGTTCCTGGCGTTCTTTGGCCTCCACGCACAGGGTGGCGGTTGGCCTGAGCAGCAACCGCTTGAGACCAATCGGTTCGCCAGTTTCCTTACACCAGCCATACTCGCCACGGGCAACGCGTTCCAAGGCCTCGTCGATCTTGTCCAGCAGTTTTTTCTCCCGCTCCAGCAGTCTCAATTGCCATTGACGATGCTCCTCCGTCGTGCCGATATCGGAGGGATCGCTGGTGGGCTCGAAGTCGCGGATCGCTTCGAATTCTTCAGCGATGCGTTGCTGAAGCTCATTGCGCTGGGTAAGCAGCAGCTCACGGAAGAACCTTTGCTGGGCAGCGTCCATGTAGGCGTCTTCCGGTTGGGATAGTAGGTCTTGTTCGGTCATTGCAGGTGCGCTCAGGTCAATGAAAAGAAATGGCAGTCAACCGCGTCGTGCGTTGAACGCCAGCGGCAAGCCTTGGCAGCCCTCGACCAGCCGGCCTTCATGCCAGGCCAGTTGCCCAGAGACCAATGTCGTGGCCACTCGGTGATGAAAACGATGGTGCACGAAAGGCGTCCACTGACAGTGCGCCAGAACCGGGTCGAGGCTAACAGCGCGGGGCGCGGGCAGACGCTGGATCAGCGTCATGTCCGCCCAGTAGCCCTCACGCAGGTAACCGCGTTCCGAAATGGCGAACAGATCCGCGACGGCGTGGCTGGTCTTGCGCACCAGTTGGGCAACTGTCAGCACGCCCTCCTCCACCAGCTCGAAGAGTGCCGGAAGTGCATGCTGTACCAACGGCAAACCTGATGGCGCCGAGGCATAAGGGCGTTGTTTTTCCGCCAAGGTGTGGGGTGCGTGATCGGTACCGATGACATCGATGCGGTCGCACAGCAGAGCCTGACGCAGCGCGTCCCGGTCTTCCCGGGTTTTGATGGCAGGGTTGCATTTGATCAGGTGGCCCAAGCTGGCATAGTCACGATCATCGAACAGCAGATGGTGCGCGCACACTTCAGCGGTGATCTGCTTGCCCTGCAAAGGCCCAGGCTGGAACAGCTTCAGCTCCTGGGCGGTGGTCAGGTGCAGCACATGCAACCGTGTGCCGAACTGCTTGGCAAGCTGCACCGCCAGGCTCGAAGAGCGCAGGCAGGCATCGGCATCCCGAATGATCGGGTGCATGGCCGGCGGAATGAAATCGCCGTAGCGCTCACGTATGCGCGCTTCGTTGGCCAGGATCGACGGAGTGTGCTCGCAGTGCGCCAGGAGGATGGTCGGCACGCTGGCGAACAGCCGCTCCAGCACCCTGGGGTCGTCCACCAGCATGTCGCCGGTGGAGGCGCCCATGAATACCTTCACCCCCGCCACTTCACGTGGGTCGAGGGCCGCCACGGTATCGAGGTTGTCCTTGCTCACGCCAAAATGAAAACCGTAGTTGGCAACCGAGGTGGTGGCGGCGCGGGCTTTCTTGTCGTGCAGGGCGGCAAGATCCAGCGTGGCCGGGTTGGTGTTGGGCATGTCCATGAAGCTGGTGATACCGCCCGCCACTGCTGCGCGCGACTCACTGGCCATGGTGCCCTTGTGCGCAGCGCCAGGCTCACGAAAATGAACCTGGTCGTCGATCATGCCGGGGAGCAACCATTGGCCCCGGGCGTCGATTTCGAGCGGCGCATTGACGCCCGCGATGCTGCGGCCGATTTTCTCGATACGGCCATGGGCGACCAGTACATCGGCCTCCTGTATGGCACCTTCATTGACCAGGCGGGCATTGCGAATGATGACTTGACTCATGCGCCCACCTCGGCGGGGTTGCCCGTCACCACCACTTGATCACCCTGGATCGCATTGTAGAAACAGCTGCGACGCCCGGTGTGACAGGCGACACCTGCCTGATCCACCAGCAACAACAGCGCGTCGCCATCGCAGTCCAGACGCACGTCGTGCACATGCTGGACATGCCCCGAGCTTTCGCCTTTGCGCCACAGGCATCCACGGCTACGTGACCAGTAGCATGCCCGCCGGGTCTCGAGGGTTTCCAGCAGCGCCTTTTCGTTCATCCAGGCCAGCATCAGGACTTCGCCGCTGTCATGCTGCTGGATGATGGCGGGGATTAGCCCCTGGGGGTTCCAGGGTATGTGGCCAAGCACATCGGTCAAGGCGAAGCGGCTTCCCGCCTGTGCCTGCTCAAGGGTAAGGAACATGATTTACAACCTGTGGAAAATGTTATGTTATAACACCTACAACTTAGCAGATTACGCCGCTACTGTTCATCTTTTCCACTTGCGCAGGAGAGACGCCATGACGGAAACATGCCCGAACCCGACCATCGAAACCTACGCCGACACCGAACTGGCCTGCCTGGCAGGTGCCAAAGCGGCGCTCTACCGTTGGGCCGCGACCGTGGCCACACGTGATGTGGATCAGGTGCTGGCGTTGTACGCACCTGATGCGATCCTGGTTCCGACCCTGTCCAACCAAGTGCGTGACTGCGACGACAGCCGTCGCAACTATTTCGAGAATTTCCTCGCTAACGACGGGCTGGTCTGTGACATCCAGTTGTTCAAGAAGCGCGTCAGCCGCAAGCTGGGCACCGTGGTCGTCGGAGGCCAGTACACCTTCGTCTTTCGTGAGGACGGCGAGCAGCGGGTAGTGCCAGCGCGCTTCCTGTTCACCTTCGAGCGGATCGACCAGCAGTGGTTGATCACTGGCCACCATTCCTCCATCGAGGCATAAGAGGCATGGCCCACTTCGTGAGCTCAACGGGCGCGTTCCCGGCCACGCGTTTGCGCCGTAATCGCGCTGACGAATGGACGCGTCGTCTGGTCGCTGAAAACAGCCTGTCTCGCGATGACCTGATCTGGCCGGTTTTTCTCAAGGAAGGCTCAGGTCCACGCGAGGCGATCACCGCCATGCCGGGCCAGGTACGCGTCAGCCTGGCCGAACTGCCGGATCACGTAGGCCGGGCGGTCGAACTGGGCATTCCGGCCATTGCCCTGTTTCCCGCCACTCCAGTGCAGCGCAAAGACAGTGAGGGCACCCACGCCCTCGACGCGGACAACCTGATCTGCCGCGCCGCCAGGTTGCTCAAGGCCACGTTCCCCAAGCTTGGCTTGATCGGCGACGTCGCACTGGACCCCTACACCGACCATGGCCACGACGGCGTGCTGCGCCAAGGCCGCGTGGCCAATGACGAGACCTTGCAGGTACTGGCGGCCCAAGCCGTGGTCCAGGCCCAGGCTGGCATCGACACCTTGGCACCGTCGGACATGATGGACGGGCGCATCGGCGCGCTCAGGTCCGCGCTGGACCTGGCCGGGTTCAGCGATGTGCGTCTGATGTCCTACGCCGCCAAGTACGCGTCCGGCTTCTACGGCCCGTTCCGCGACGCGCTGGGTTCGGCGGCCGCGCTCAAAGGCGACAAGCGCACGTACCAGATGGACCCGGCCAACAGCGACGAAGCCCTGCGCGAAGTAGCGCTGGACCTGCAAGAAGGCGCCGACATGGTGATGGTCAAGCCCGGCATGCCCTATCTGGACATCATTCAGAGGGTCAAGACAACCTTTGCCGTGCCGACATTCGCGTACCAGGTCAGCGGTGAATACTCGATGCTCAAGGCAGCGATCAATCAGGACTGGCTGGATCCGGACACGGTCATCCTGGAGGCATTGATGGCGTTCAAACGTGCGGGGTGCAACGGCATCCTGACTTACTTCGCTCTGGAGGCCGCCACGCGGCTGAAACAGGGTTGAGTGGCCTGTTCGAGAGGACACCGCGCTCAAGCGCAATGACACGCAGCGTTGCTCACGCCTCTCTCTTGGCTGTGATCAGGCTGCCAGCCGGTGGTTTCTGGCGGAAGTAGCTGTCCAGCCCGGCGAATATCGCCTCCGCGACCTTGCGCTGATGACGGGCATCATGCAACCGCCGGCAATCTCCGACATTGGAAATGAAACCTGTCTCGACCAGGATCGAGGGTACTGCCGCCGACTTGAGCACGGCGAAACCTGCCTGTTCCACCCGCGCTTGATGCAGGCCCGACACCTGCCCAAGCTGCGAGAGCACCTGATGCCCGAGATCCAGGCTGGTGGCGATCGTCGAGTTCATCGACATATCCAGCAGCACGCCGGCGACCATAGGGTCGCGCTCGCGCAGCTTGATCGGCAATCCCCCGCCGGCCCTGTCTGCATCGTTTTCCCGCTGCGCCATCCAGCGCGCCATCGACGACGTCGCGCCCCCTTGCGACAAGGCGAACACCGATGCCCCAGAGGCCGTGAGTCGCGGTGCAGCATCGGCATGTACCGACACGAACAAGTCCGCGTTCAGCCGCTGACCGAGTTCGGCGCGCTTGCGCAGCGGAATGAACACATCGTCACTGCGTACCAAGCGTGCCTTGTAGCCTTTCTGTGCATCGATGCGCTTGGCCAGCAACTTGGCGATCTGTAACGCAACGTGCTTTTCCTGCTCGCCCTTGGGCCCTACTGCACCGGGGTCTTTGCCACCATGCCCGGCATCGACCACGATCAACAGGTCGCGCTGTCGCGCCAAGGGCTTGGCAACTTCCGGCGCAACGCCCACCGGTGGCCCAGTGAGTACCCACTCCAGGCCATGCCGCCCGGTGTTGAGCGAGCGGACTTCGCCGCGCACTGCCGAGTCGGCCAGGTCCAGCACGATACGCAAGTCACCGGACGCGGTGATGCCACTGCGCACGGCTGTGACGGCAGTGCCGTCCAGGACGAGATCGTTCAGTGACGCCTGCAGACTGGCCTGAGGAAGATCAAGAACCAACCGCGGTGGCGCCGCGAGGCTGAAATGCTTCGCCGCCACCGGCCCGGTCAGCTCCAGCGACACCGTGGTGACGCTGCCCGACCGGCTCACCCAAACCCGTTTAACCGCTTGCCCGGCTTGCGCCGCAAGAGGCAACGGCAATGCCAGGCATGCAAGCAGTAATTTCAGCACTCGGCGACGATCCATATGGACTCCCATTGACCTGCGAACCAGCGAAGCCTCGGGCAATTTCGCTAGCCATTTTATTATTGTTACTTTATAACATCTCAAATCCAGAACAAAATGAAGACTGCCCGCCAACGGAAGGAGGCCTGCATGCAACTGACCAGCAATCAGCAACGTGTCCTGACGGCGCTTCAACAAGCCGACAAGCCGCTCAGTGCCTACGCCATTCTGGACAGCCTGCGCAATGAAGGTGTCAGGGCGCCGACGCAGATCTACCGCGCGCTGGGCCACCTGGCCGAGCAAGGGTTGATTCATCGGCTGGAGTCTTTGAACGCTTATGTCAGCTGCACCTGCCCAAGCCAGTGCGAAGCAGGTTTCAGAGCGTTCGCCATCTGCGACAGCTGCGGCCATGTCGATGAGTTCAACGTACCGCACCTGAACCAGGCCCTGGGGCACTGGATGAAACAGAACGTGTTTTCGCTGTGCAGCTCGGTCATCGAGCTGCACGGTAAATGCGCCGCCTGTACTCGCCGTGATGCAGGCGAGGACTGAGCAGAGCCGCACGCATGCGCACCACCCTTTATCATGAGGCCTCCCGATGAGCACCCCTGTCCCCCATACCAACGAAGCCGCGCGGCTGCCCGTCACTGTACTTTCCGGCTTCCTCGGAGCCGGCAAGACTACCCTGCTCAACCATATTCTGAACAACCGCGAAGGCCGGCGAGTCGCGGTGATCGTCAACGACATGAGCGATGTGAACATCGATGCCGCATTGATACGCGAGGGTGGCGCCGAGCTGTCACGCACCGACGAAAAGCTGGTGGAGATGAGCAATGGCTGTATTTGCTGCACCTTGCGCGAAGACCTCCTGCTCGAAGTGGACCGTCTAGCCAAAGAGGGTCGCTTCGACCAATTGGTCATCGAATCGACGGGCATCTCCGAGCCACTGCCGGTGGCGGAAACCTTCACCTTCGAAGGCGAGGATGGCCGCAGCCTCAGCGAAGTGGCACGCCTCGACACCATGGTCACCGTGGTCGATGCCTTCAATTTCCTGCGCGACTACAGCTCGCGCGACAGCCTGCAGGCACGCGGTGAATCGCTGGGCGAGGAAGACGTTCGCACCGTGGTCGACCTGCTGATCGAGCAAATCGAGTTCTGCGACGTCATCGTACTGAACAAGACCGACCTGATCAGTGGCGAAGAGCGCGATCGCCTGATGGCCATCCTCAGTGCCCTCAATCCAAGGGCGAAAGTCGAAATCGCCGAGTTCGGCAAGGTCGCGCTCGATCGCGTGCTGGACACCGGCCTGTTCGACTTCGACGAGGCCTCACGAGCGCCTGGCTGGCTACAGGAAATGCGCGGCTCCCACACACCCGAAACGGAAGAATATGGCATCGCCAGCTTCGTCTACCGTGCCCGCCGACCATTCCACCCTGACCGCTTCCATGCGCTGGTGGAAAGCGAATGGCCTGGGGTGGTGCGCTCCAAGGGTTACTTCTGGCTCGCCTGCGAGCCGTCCATGGCCGGCAACTGGTCCCAGGCCGGGGCCGTCGCGCGTCATGGCCCGGCAGGCTATTGGTGGGCGGCCGTTCCCGAGGAACATTGGCCGACCGACAGCGAATCGGTCCTGCACATCAGGTCGAAATGGCACGAGGACGTTGGCGATGCCCGCCAGGAGCTGGTGCTGATCGGTATGGAAATGGACGAGGCAGCGCTGCGGGCGCGTTTCGATGCCTGCCTGCTGACCGATGAGGAAATGGCCCAGGGACCGGAAGGCTGGATGAAGCTGACCAACCCCTTCCCCGGCTGGAACTGATTCATACGCCTTACTGCCACGAGCAAGGCTCCCACCACTGGATATACATGATGAGCTCAGCATTACCCGACGTTTCCGTCACCGACCTGGCCCCCAGCCTCAGCCCACTGCAATGGGTCGGCATGCAGGGTATCGACCTGCCGGTAAGGATCCAAGAACCGACCTACCAGCGTGAGCTGCACGCCCGGGCGGATGTCCAGGTCGACCTGCCGGCACCGCATGTCAAAGGCATTCACATGTCCAGGCTGTATCGCCTGCTGGACGCCTGGGGGCAGGCCGCGGCGGTGTCGCCGGCAAGTCTCTTTGCGCTGTTGCAGGAGATGATCGACAGCCATCAGGATTGCGAAAGCCGCAATGCCAGGTTGCGCCTGGATTTCGACCTGCTGGTTCGCCGCCCTGCACTGGTGACCGAGGGCCTCTCTGGCTGGAAGTCGTACCCGGTTCACGTGCTCGCGACGAAGGTCGGCGGGGCGCTGAACCTGAGTATCGAGGTCAGGATCGGCTACTCCTCAACCTGCCCGTGCTCGGCCGCTCTCTCCCGGCAGTTGATTGAGGACGGCTTCCTGCGGACCTTCAAGGACCAGCCACTGCTCGAAGCCAGCACCGTTGCGCAGTGGCTGCGCAGCAACGCGTCGCTGGCGACACCACATAGCCAACGCAGCGAAGCTCGAGTACGCGTCACGGTACCTGCTGATGCCCCGGATCTCGGGTTGCTGGCCCTGATCGACCACGTCGAAGGCGCTTTGCGCACGCCGGTTCAGACCGCCGTAAAACGGGCTGACGAACAGGCTTTCGCAGCACTCAACGGGCAGAACCTGATGTTCGTCGAAGACGCTGCGCGGCGTATTCAGGCAAGCCTGCACGGTTACCGCGATAGCCAAGTGCACGTTCGCCACCTGGAAAGCCTGCACCCGCACGATGCTTCAGCCTGGTCCGCCCCGCAGGCCGCTACGCATGACTGAGCCGATCTACCTGCACAACACGCTGACCCGGCGCAAGGAAGTGCTGCGCACTTCACGGCCCGACCAGGTGACGATGTACGTCTGCGGCTCCACGGTCTACAACTATGCGCACATTGGCAATGCTCGCCCGGCCGTGGTGTTCGACCTGTTGGCCAGGCTGCTGCGCCACGACTACGCAGAACTGGTGTATGCCCGCAACTTTACCGACGTAGACGACAAGATCAATGCCGCGGCGGCGGCGACAGACGTTCCCATCGCCAGTATCACTGACCGCTTCATCGATGCTTACCACTCGGACATGACCGCACTTGGGGTGGCCTCCCCCGACCTTGAGCCTCGCGTCACCGCGCACATACCGCAGATCATCGCCCTGATCGAGGCCCTCATCGAACGTGGCCATGCCTATGTGGAGCAAGGCCATGTGCTATTCCACGTGCCGTCCTACCCAGCCTACGGCGAGCTCTCCGGCCGTAACACCAAGGACATGCTAGCGGGTGCCCGCGTGGAGGTCGCGCCTTCCAAGCGCAATCCGCTGGACTTCGTGCTGTGGAAACCGTCCACGGCCGACCAGCCCGGCTGGAGCAGCCCCTGGGGCAGAGGCCGACCGGGCTGGCATGTGGAGTGCTCGGCGATGATCGGGCAGCACCTGGGCCATACCATCGACATCCATGGAGGCGGCCAGGACCTGATCTTCCCTCACCATGAAAACGAGATCGCCCAAGGCACCTGCGCCCACGGCACGTTGTACTGCCGCACTTGGGTGCACAACAGCTTCGTCACCGTGGATGGGCAGAAGATGTCCAAGTCGCTGGGCAACGTGCGCCTGGTGCGCGACCTGCTGGGCCAGGCGCCTGGAGAAGCAATTCGACTGGCGTTGCTGTCCACCCACTACCGGCGCCCGATGGACTGGAACGCCAAGCGCCTGAGCGCCGCAGTGCAGACCCTCATCCGCTTCTACGCCAGCCTGGCGCGCTGCGACGACGTGCCCGGCGCCGACGATGTGGCAGCGGACGGGCAACTGCTTGACGCCCTCAGGGACGACCTGGGCGTCGCCGAAGCCTTGGCCCGCCTGCATGTGCTGCGCCAGGCGCTCGACAACGCCAGCGATGAGACATCCCTTGCCCAGACCAAGGCCCGGCTGGTCAAGTCTGCCGCACTACTCGGCCTGTTGCAGCAAACACCGCTGGCAGCACTGCGAGCACTGCAGCCACACACTGAAGAGCCGCCACGACAAGCCGCGCTACTCCGTTTGCTTGAGGCCCGCGAGACCGCGCGCAAGGCCCGCGACTTTGCCACTGCCGACAGACTGCGCAGCGAACTAGAAGAGGCTGGCTACACCGCCGAGGATACCGCGCAAGGGCCAAGACTACGCCCCCTCCGGCAGGCCACTAGCTGCCGCGACAACTCAGGTCACCCATGCTGATCCGTAAACTGTTCAAATTCGAGAACGCCCACATCGTGCGGGGCTGCAGCACCCGACGCTGTTCCCACTCCATCCATGGGCACTCCTACAAGGTCGAGCTGATCCTGCACGCCGACGCGCTGGACAACGGCCAGATGGTCTACGATTTCGGCCTGCTCAAGGGCGACATCAGGGACTTGATCGACGCCTTCGACCATTGCGTCGCACTGTGGTCCGGTGATGATCCCGACTACCTGGCGTCGGTCCGTCGGCATTCGGAACGCTGGGTACTGGTTCCGGTCTCGCCCAGCGCCGAGCAGTTCTCGCGCCTGTTCTTCCGCCTGGTCGATGCGGCGCTGTCGCAGGCCGAAATGCGCAATGGCGAGGCGGAAGTAGGCTTGCACTCGGTCATCGTGCATGAAACCGAGACCGGCTACGCCCAGTGTTTCCGGGCCGACGTGCAGAACCCGCGAATGGGCCTGATCGACCTGCACGCCATCGAATTCTCGCCCGCCATCACCCAGGCCTGGGCAAACCCTGGCTTGTTCGAGCACCTCAAAGCCCACTCCGCCATGCTGCAGACCGAGCTGCCTGGGCTGGGTTGACCGACCCGCGGCCACACTATTGAACTCCGAGCCTGAAAAGATGCCAGAAAACGCCCCATCCCCCGCCCTTTCCGTGACCTTGCCCGATGGGTCGCAACGTCACTTCGACAGCCCTGTCACCGTCCTGGACGTCGCACGATCCATTGGCCCTGGCCTTGCTCGCAGCACCGTTGCCGGCAAGCTCGACGGGCGTCTGGTCGATGCTTGCGAGGTCATCGACCACGATGTCAGCCTGCAGATCATCACGCCCAAGGATGAGGAAGGCCTGGAGATCATCCGCCACTCCTGTGCCCACCTGCTTGGGCAGGCCTTGAAACAGCTGTTCCCCACCGCGCAGATGGTCATCGGGCCAGTGATTCGCGATGGTTTCTACTACGATGTCGCCTATGAAAGGCCGTTCACCCCGGCCGACCTGGGGGCGATCGAGGGCCGCATGCGCGAACTGATCGCCCAGGAGTACGACGTGATCAAGCGCATGCTCAGCCGCGCAGAAGCCATCGACGTGTTCAGTGCCCGCAACGAAAGCTACAAGCTGCGCTTGATCGACGACCTACCGGAGGCCACACACCTTGGCTTGTACTTCCATCAGGAATACGTCGACATGTGCCGCGGTCCGCATGTGCCGAACACGCGCCTGCTGAAGGCATTCAAGCTCACCAAGCTGGCCGGTGCCTACTGGCGCGGTGATGCGCGAAACGAACAACTGCAACGTATCTATGGCACCGCCTGGGCCGATGCCAGGCAGCTGGCGGAGCACCTGCGCGGCCTCGAAGAGGCGGAAAAACGCGATCATCGCAAGCTGGGCCGCGAGCTCGACCTGTTCCACTTCGAAGACGATGCGCCTGGCGCGGTGTTCTGGCATCCACGGGGCTGGGCTGTGTTCCAGGCGCTGATCGCCTACATGCGTCGTCGCCAGAACGACGCGGGCTACATCGAGGTCAACACGCCGGATGTGATGGACCGCAGCCTATGGGAAATCTCCGGCCACTGGCACAACTACCGCGACAACATGTTCACCACCGAAACCGAAGATGGCCGGGCACTGGCGCTCAAGCCCATGAACTGCCCCGGCGGGTCGCTGCTTTACAAGCACGGCCTGAAGAGCTACCGGGACCTGCCAATCCGCATGAGCGAGTTCGGCAAGGTGCACCGCTACGAACCCTCGGGGGCGCTGCACGGGCTGTTACGGGTGCGCCATTTCACCCAGGACGACGCGCACATCTTCTGCACCCCACAGCAGATGGAACAGGAATGCCAGTCGGTGGTGGCCATGGTGCTCGACATCTATCGCCAATTCGGCTTCGAGGATGTGCGTATCAAGCTGTCCACACGGCCGAACAACCGCATGGGCGACGATGCCACATGGGACCTGCTGGAAGGCTCGCTGATCAATGCACTGAACCACATGCAACTGGCCTGTCAGGTCAACCCCGGCGAAGGCGCGTTCTATGGGCCGAAGCTTGAGTTCGTGCTGCGCGATGCCATTGGCCGGGACTGGCAATGCGGCACCCTGCAGGTGGATATGAACCTGCCGGCGCGTTTTGGCCTGGAGTATGTCGACGAGGACGGCCAGCGTCAGCGCCCGGTGATGCTGCACAGCGCACTGTTCGGCTCGCTGGAGCGCTTCACCGGCATCCTGCTCGAACACCATGCCGGCAAGCTGCCGGGCTGGCTGTCGCCGGTGCAGGTCGTGGTGTCCTCGATCACCCAGCAATACGCGGGCTATGCACAAGACGTGGCGAAGCTGTTGCGCGGTGCCGGTTTGCGTGTCGAGGCCGATACGCGCAATGAGAAAATCGGCTACAAGGTGCGCGAGCAAACCCTGCAACGTATCCCGTTCCTGTTGATTGCCGGTGCCAAGGAACAGGCAGAACGTACCATCGCCATTCGCAACCGCGACGGGCAGGACTTGGGCAGCTTCGAACTGAAATCGGCCATCGACCTGCTGTTGCAGCAGTGCGAGGCGCCGGATGCGGCTGAACGCCGGCAGGCGATCGAGCACCTGTGGGCGGTTTTCTCGCCTGCAAAATAACACCACAGATTCAACAGAAATCATTTGCAGCTGTGAATCAGCATTACCCGCTAGCGTTACGTTATTACATCTAATAACATGCGCAACCCAACATGTGATCCCCTTCCAGCTCGTGGGCAGTGCCCGAGTCAGTACATACCCAACAATGCAACGTTATAGCGTGAAAAACGGAGACTTTACGTGAACCCTCGTGCCCCCCTTCTGGCCGGCCTGACGCTGGGCTTGTTCGGCCAGCCGATTTCAGCGGCACAACCCTTGCTGCTGAACGAAACCTCCATCACCGATGCCTACCTCGAAGAGCGCGCCGACGGGCCGGTGCAAGGCTATCGTGCCAACCGCTCTGCCACGGCCACCCGCACCGATACCGACATCCGCGACACGCCGCAGAGTATCGACGTCGTGCCCGCGCAAGTGATCAAGGACCTCAACACCACCCGCATCGACCGCGCCCTGGACTTTGCTGGCGGCGTGTCGCGGCAGAACAACTTCGGCGGCCTGACTTTCCTCAACTACAGTGTGCGCGGCTTCACCACGGGCGAGCTGTACAAGAACGGTTTCGCCATCAACCGCGGCAGCTACAGCTCGCCGGACACGTCCAACATCGAGCGCATCGAAGTGCTCAAAGGCCCGGCTGCCAGCCTGTACGGCCGTGGCGACCCTGGCGGACTGGTCAACATCGTCACCAAGCGCCCCCAGGCCGAAGCCTTCAGTACCCTCACCCTCAGCGCAGGCAGCTGGGACCGCTACCGCACCGCCCTGGACGCCAACTCGCCGCTGGACAGCGAAGGGAATCTGCTGGGCCGGATCAACCTCGCCGTCGAAGACAACGACAGCTTCCGCGATCATGTCGGCAGTGAGCGCCGTATCGTCAGCCCCTCCCTGAGCTGGCAACTGTCACCCGACACCCGACTGATGATCGACACCGAGTTCTCCCGCACCGAGTCGGTGTTCGATCGCGGCATTCCGGCGGTCAACGGCGAAATGGGGTCGGTCAAGCGCTCGACCTTCCTTGGCGAGCCGAATGACGGCGAGATCCGCAACGACAACCAGACCCTCGACGTGGCGCTGGAACACGTGCTCAACGACAACTGGACGCTGCGCCTGGCCAACCACTACACCCAGGGTACGCTCAAGGGCAACAGCTCCGAGCCCCAGGCCCTGGTGGGCACCACCATCACGCGCTTCTATCGCGAACGCGACTTCGAATGGAACGACAACATCACCCAGGCCGAGCTGCACGGGCAGTTCGAGCTGGGTGGCTGGCAGCATCAGACCCTGGTCGGGCTGGAGTACGAGAACTACCGCAACAGCCAGAAGTACCCGCAAAGCGCCACCTCCGCAGCGTATGGGCTGGATATCTACAACCCGGTATACGGCAAGCCGAAGCCAACCATCACCCGTGCCAACGACTTCTTCGAGCACACTGAAAGCTACGCGATCAACCTGCAAGACCAGATCGCTTTCACCGAGCGCCTGCGCGGGTTGCTGGGCGTACGCCTGGAGCGCTTCGAGCAGACCTCGCAGAACCGCACCACGGGCCTCAGCAACAGCCAGGAAAAGGACGTTGCCACACCGCGCATCGGGGTGTTGTACCAACTGACACCGCAAGTCGGCGTGTTCGCCAACGCATCCACTTCGTTCAAACCCAACACCATCGGCACCCAGGGCCAGGTGTACAAGCCTGAAAAGGGCTTGGGTTACGAGACCGGGGTCAAGCTCGACCTCCTCGACAGCCGCCTGGGCGCGACCATCGCCCTGTTCCATATCGACAAGGAGAACGTCATCACCACCGACGCCCTTGGCGAGAGCGTGGCGGCGGGCGAAGCGCGCAGCCAAGGCCTGGACCTGCAGTTCAGCGGCCAGCTGACCGACGCGTTGCGAGTGATCGGCGCCTACGCCTACATCGACGCCGAGGTCACCAAGGGCGACGCAGCCCTGCCCAAAGGCAGCGACTTGCTCGGCATCGCCCGTAACAGCGGCAGCCTGATGGGTGTGTACGAATTCCAGGACGGTGCCCTGCGCGGCTCGGATGTGGGCGCAGCGGTGAACTACGTCGGCGAACGCTCCGGCCAGGCCGGCAGCGACTTCACCCTGGACGCCTACAGCACTGTCGACCTGCTGGCGCACTACAAGGCCAGCGAACAGGTCACCTTCGGCCTTAACCTCAACAACCTATTCGACCGCAAGTACTACGAACGCTCGTACAACAGCGCTTGGGTGCTGCCCGGGGAGCCACGCAACTTCAGTGTCAGCCTGACCCTTAGCCTTTGAACCGAGGAACCATCATGCATCCATCGTTGAAAGTCGCTTCCCTGCTGACCCTGATGGTCAGCGTCAACGCAGGCGCCCACGGCCTGTGGACCGAGGAGCGACGTGGCAATATCGAGGCCGTGTACGGCCACGGCGCCGAGGATAACGCCTACAAGGCGGAAAAGATCAAGCGCGCCTGGGCATTCGACGCGACCGGGAACATGGTCCCGGTCACGGTCAGGCGCCTGGCGGATCATGCCGTGCTGCAACCACTTACCCCGCCTGCGGCACTTGCCGTGCTGCTGGACAACGGGCCTTGGTCGCAGCGCCCGGACAAGCAATGGGTCAATCAGGATCGCACCCACGTCAAGGATGCGATCGCCTCCACCCACAGCTTGAAATACAGCCTGGCGATCTACCAGAGCGGCGCCCGCCTGCCGAAACTGGACATGCTGCGTTTAGCGATCGTTCCCCTGAGCGACCCTCTGCAAGTCGGGCCAGGCAAGACGCTGGAAGTGCAGGTACTGCTCGATGGCAAGCCGGCTGCTGATATCCCGCTGCAGGGCGATTACCGGGGCGCCCCTCACCAGGTCAGCGCCACCACCGACAAGCAAGGCCGGGCACGTATCACCGTACGCAATGAAGGACTCAACATCATCGCGGCCCAGGCTACCCTGCCAATGGCAGACGGCAGCCCCGTGGCCCAGCAGAGTCTGTTCAGTTCACTGACGTTCCTGGGTGAGCCGCACCACGAGTAACATAAGCGACCTACCTCGGCCGTGACGGCCGAGGTATGGCAGTTAGAGACGTTCGGAATGAGTACCTGCAACCAGCATCCGCACCATGACCATCGGCACAAGCCCGGCTGCGGCCACACGGCAATCGAACACGATGGGCATGTCGATTACCTGCATGATGGGCCCTTGCATCACATGCAGGGCGATCATGTCGATGAACACACTAGGTCGCGTTTGCCGAGCCCCCAGCGCTAATTGAAGAGGTCAACACTTGCGGGCGCTCCTCGGGCGCTACCACCGGGGCAGCAGGCATCCGGTATTGGTTCTCCCACTTCGCCACAACCAGAGGCGCCAGTGCGTTGCCCAAGACATTCAGCGCCGTGATCGGCATGTCCATCAAGCGATAGACTCCGGCGATGAATGCAATACCTTCCACAGGCAGACCGGCACTGGTCAGCGTAGCGGTCAAGATGACGAACATGGCACCCGGGACGCCGGCTGCGCCCTTGGAGGTCAGCACCATGATGATGATCAGCATCGCCTGGTCAGCCAAGCTCAGGGGAATTTCATACAGCTGCGCGATGAACAGCGTGCCGATGCCCACGAACAGCGATGCGCCATCCAGATTGAAGGAATAACCCGTAGGAATAACCAACGTAGCAATCGAACGCGGCGCACCGTAGGCCTCGACCTTTTCAATCAGCTGGGGCATGACAGTCGCCGAGGCGGCAGTACTGAACGCCAGGATCAACTCATCCTTGATCGCCTTGATCAGGTCAAAGATGTTGATCCCGGCAACCTTCGCGATGCCGCCCAGCACGACCACGCCGAACAGAATGACCGCGACGTAGGTGACGGCAATCAGTTTTGCCAGAGGCAGCAACGCGGAAAGCCCGAAGTTGGCTACCGTCACGCCGATCAGGCCAAAGATCCCGATGGGTGAGTAGTGCATCACGATATGCGTCACCTTGAACATCGTCGCGGAAATGGCATTGACTACCGCGATCAACGGCATTTTCTTCTCTTTGTCCAGAGCACTTAGCCCAAAGCCGAACATGACCGAGAAGAACAGGACAGGCAGCAGCTTTCCTTGCGCCATTGCACCGACGATATTGTCCGGGATGATATTGAGGATGACTTGAGCAAAACCTGTGCTCTCCGAGGTAGAGGGAAGCGAGAGCGATTGGGTGTTTGCCAGCGTCGTCAAGTTGGCACCTACGCCTGGCTGCGCAAGATTGCCAACCAGCAGGCCGCACACAATTGCGATGCTGGTCACGACAAAGAAGTAGAACAAGGCTTTCACCCCTACCCGCCCTATCGCCTTGCTATCTCCATTGCCTGCGATCGCGCCGACCATGCACGCGAATACAAGGGGTATGACAATCATCTTCATCATCTTGATGAAAATATCGCCGACGGGTTGCAAAAAGCTGCTGATTATCCAGGCTTTGTACTCGGGAAAGAAATTGAGAAGTGCCCCCACTGCAACCCCGAGCACAAGACCTACAATAATTCTAGTCACCAGACTAATCTTCGCCATACGTCCTCCAGTTATTATAATTTGGACTGTACATTGGACGGCAAAAATGCCAAACACATCGTTGGAGCCTGTTATTTTTATTGAGTGGCCACTCATCGATACACGCCTCTTATCTCACGCAGACAAAGCGGGAGGCGCGTCCCGAAGGTTTATACCAATCAGGTGGCAAATACACCTTCGAAGTCCTTGAACCCTTTGATTTCGATCGGGTTGCCACTGGGGTCCAGGAAAAACATCGTTCGCTGCTCCCCAGGTTGGCCCGGGAATCGTACAACCGGCGGTATGTCGAACTGCACACCATGAAGCGCCAGGCGGTCTGCCATCGCGAACCAGTCATCCAGATGCAGCACCAAGCCGATATGCGGCATCAACACTTCATGGTCGCCGACTTTGCCGGTGCGGGTCGTTGGAAAAGGAACACCTTTGTGAAGCGAAATCTGGTGACCGAAGAAATCGTAATCCACATAAGTTTCACTCGTGCGGCCTTCTTTGCAGCCGAGAATGTTACCGTAGAAGTTACGAGATGCTTCGAGGTCTGTAACATGGTATGAAACATGAAATAACGATTTCATAACTACCCTCTTTGGTTTCTGATAGAACTTTCGGGGAGGTTAGCGTAGCCTCGCGCACGTGCTAAAGCGCATTTTTCCATCTCTCAGCGAAAGGAAATGTTTTGGACACTCGATTTCTCGAAAGCCTGATGGCGGTGATAGAAACTGGCTCGATTGCAGCGGCGGCTCGACGGGAAAACCTGACAGCACCTGCAGTCAGCCAGCGTATACAAGCACTCGAGAAATCGCTGGCGTGCGAACTCCTGAACCGAAGCGCACATGCTGTCGAACCTACCGAGAAATGCCTGTCGTTGCTGCCGAAGATTCGAGATCTGATCCAGGGGGCAGCAGAGCTGAAAGAGGATCTGGACACCGGTAGCCTGTCGGGGTATCTCAAGATCGGTGCGATCTCTACAGCGTTGACAGGCATATTGCCAGAGACCATGAATCAGCTATCAAGCATTGCCCCGCAACTGAGGCTACGTATCACGCCAGGGGACTCACGCAGTCTTTACGAACAAGTAGCCTGCGGAGAGCTCGATGCGGGAATCATGGTATGTCCGCCCTTCAGCGTCCCCAAAACCATTCGTGTACAGGTGCTTCGAGAAGAACCCCTGATGCTTTTGACCAAAGACCCGATTGACAAGCGCGACATCCGCTCGACGATTCTTGGTCGAAACCTGATTCGATATGACTCACATGCCTGGGGTGGGCAGATTGCACAGCAGTACTTGAATGACAATGACCTGCAACCCGATGTCCTCTGTAATCTGGATGCGTTAGATGCTATCTACATCATGGTCGCAAAAGGCATGGGGGTGTCTGTTGTCCCACTCTGGGCGGGACTGAAGACTGACGACGTACAGGCAACGCCAGTGTCGGACGCTGACAGCTACATGTACATGCGCCAGGTAGTCCTGCTTCACAAAGCCAACCCCAGAAGGCCCAAGGCGGTGGAGGTTTTGAAGGCACAGCTTATGAATAACTGCAGCTTTCCATAAGGGCCTACACTCTCGGCAACAGGAGGTCTTCATGATAGCTCGCTGGCGTTGGTTGGCTACGCGAATTGCCAAGCGTCTCTGGTTCAGAGCAACGCTTTTCTCCCTGTTGGGGGTGGTTACCGCGCTACTGGCCATGGTGTTCAAGGATGCAGTGCCGGTCAGCTTGCCTGCACGTATCGGTGCAGATGCCGTTGACAAGATATTGGGCATCATCGCCTCGAGCATGCTTGCCGTCACGACGTTTTCGCTCAGTACAATGGTCTCGGCCTACAGTGCCGCCAGCAGTGGCGTAACCCCGCGCGCCACTTCGTTGGTCATGGAGGACGCCACGACCCAGAACGCTCTGGCGACCTTCATCGGGTCCTTTCTCTTCAGCCTCGTCGGTATCATTGCACTGAGCACCGGAGCCTACGGTACGCAAGGTCGTGTAGTGCTTTTCACCGTGACGATTGCAGTGGTGGTCCTGATCATCTACACCCTGCTGCGCTGGATTGATCACCTCTCCAAACTAGGGCGCGTGGGCGAGACGATCGACCGTGTCGAAAAAGCAGTGATCAAAGCCATCGAGCAGCGTGTTGAACACCCGTTTCTGGGCGCTGCAGCCTACCCGCCTGACCTCAAGTTTCCTGGGGTAACCCATGAAGTGAAAAGCCGCCAGACCGGCTATGTCCAGCACGTCGATGTCCTCACTTTGAGCAAGATTGCAACGCGCACCGAGATTCGAATTTTCCTCGAAGTCCTGCCTGGCACCTTTGTACATGAGGGTATGGTGGTGGCACGGGCCTTGGCCGTGGATGGCGAGCCGCTCGATGACACTGGCTCGCTGGACATCGAGATGCTCGCTGCCGTGACCATCGGCCTCAGGAGAACGTTCGAGCATGACCCGCGCTTCGGGCTTTCGGTGTTGTCAGAGATCGCCTCGCGAGCGCTTTCTCCAGCGGTAAATGATCCCGGCACAGCCATCGACATCATTGGCCGCGGCATTCGCTGCCTGACGTGTTGGGGGAAACTGCATCCCGTGGCGCAAAGCACGGATAACAAATGCCCGCAGGTCTATGTTCGTGCACTGCTGGCGGATGACCTGTTTGACGATTTTTTTGCGCCGATCAGCCGGGACGGCGCGGCTTTGCACGAGGTCAATCTGCGCTTGATCAAAGCCCTGGTCAGCCTGGCGCGCATCAATCCCCGCGCATTTCAAGCCGCCTGCAGCCGGCATGCCGCGCGCTTGCTTGCACACGCGGGCAGTGGGCTTGTACTTCAACAGGACAAGGACGAACTCCGCGCGCTTGCTGCCGAACTCATCGGTGTTCAATAAGTCTCGTGCGCCTGTACCCGATTGAATATTCGTGCTTGAAAAATCACCCTGTTCAGATGCATCAGAAGATGTAGAATCCCTCGCCAACCTCCCAACCTGATCATTCAGTTTTCGCGCCGAGTTCCGCCATGAAGCTGGCCCACCACACACGATCACATGTCGCCTGGGTGCTGTATTTCAGCATCCTGTTCGGCTCGTTGCTGTGCGCCATGGGCCATGGGCAAATGGCCGGGTTGCGCCTGGCTGGTATGGATGATGCCGCCTGGTGCACGGCCGACAGCAGCGGCATGGTCCAAGGTGAGCAAGACTTCAGCGATCCGACCCTGCCTGCCGGCGGTGACTGCGTGATCGCCAGCCTGTTCAGCGCCACACTGCTGGCCGTATTTTTCGGCCTGCTGACCCTGCTCGCCGGCGAGCCGGGCAGCCCCTTACCCAACCAACCTCCGCCACGCCTGCCCAAGCAGCGTTGGCCACTGGTCAATCCCCGCGCCTCTCCTGCTTCGCTTCTCGCGTTCTGACATCGCCACGTCCCCGTGCCGCCTGATCGGCAGCGGGCGTGTGCTCACCGATTTCAGCCAGGAAGCCTTGCATGTTCCGCATGACCACTTTGGCGCTGCTCGTTGGCAGCGCAACCTGTGCCTGGGCGCAGGATGACACCCTGACCCTGCCGGCCAGCAATGTCACGGCCACAGCCAATCAACCCAAGGAGGCAACCAGCCTTGACCTTGATCGCCCCATCGAAAGCGGCTCGCGGCTGAACCTGAGCGCCAGGGAGAACCCCGCTTCCGTCAGCGTTGCCGACCGCAAGACCATGGAGCGCATTGGCGCACGTAACTTCCAGGACGCCGCCAATGCACTGCCCGGGGTTAACGCCTCGGCTCCGCCCGGCTGGGGCGGATATGTGTCGTACCGAGGGTTCAACGGTGCCCAGATCAACCAGTTGTTCAATGGCATCAATTTGCAGTATGGCGGCGCGGCGCGCCCGGTGGGCGCCTGGATCTACGACCGCGTCGAATTGCTCGGCGGGCCCTCCTCCTTCCTCAACGGCAGCGGCGCTGTCGGTGGCAGCCTCAATTTCATCACCCGGCTGGCAAGCCGTGACGAAGACACCTTCGAAGGGCGCGTCAGTTATGCACGCTACGACACCATGGAAACGTCGGTCGCCTTCAACAAGGCGCTGAACACGGGCGACGGCCCGCGCCACTATGCCCGCCTCGACTACAGCCGCACCAGCACCAACGGCTATATCGATCGGCAGGAGAATGGGGCCGGCAACCTGGCCTTCTCGCTCCTTAGCGACATCAACGACCAGCTCTCGCACACGCTGGCCATCGAATACCTGGAAGAGCAAGAGGACAGCCCTTACTGGGGCACACCGGTATTGCAGCCACTGGTCGGTACCTTGCACATCGACAAGCACAACCGTTTCAACAACTACAACGTCGAAGACGGTCGCTACGAGCAGCGCACCCGGTGGCTGCGCTCGATCACCGACTACCGCTTCGACGACAACACCCAACTGCGTAACACCTTCTACCACTACAACGGCCAGCGCGATTACCGCAATCTCGAGGTGTATCGCTACAACGCCGACAACAGCGCCATCGCTCGCTCAGGCGGCTATCGCCAGCGGCACGACCAGGAGGTCAACGGCGACAAGCTCGAGCTGACCCACCAGGGCCAGTTATTCGGCCTGGCCAGCGACTGGGCGTTCGGCATGGACTACAGCACCAACCAGCAAACCAACTACCCGCTGTCCAAGGGGGCATTCGACACGGTTGACCCGAACGGCTTCGAACCCGGGCACTTCCTCGATATCCCCGGTATGGACGCGCCCATGACCAAGGGCAGAACCACCACCACCGACACCACCTCGGCCTTCGTCGAGAACCGTACCCGCCTGACCGATCAACTGTCGTTGATAACCGCGTTGCGCTACGACCATATCGACTTCGACGTGGTCGACCATGTGGCGCGAGCCAGGCTGGACCGACGCTGGGACGCCATCACCGGTCGCCTGGGGCTGGTCTATGACCTGACCTCCAACGTCAGCCTGTACACCCAATACAGCACCTCGGCCGAACCACCAGGCGGTACCCTGACCAGCGCCTCGATCAGCCAGGTCGGCGACTTCGACCTGAGCACCGGCCGTCAGGTCGAAGTAGGCAGCAAGTTCGACTTCCTCGACGGCCGCGGCTCGGCCACGGCAGCGGCGTATCGCATCGTGCGCAAGGATATCTCCGTGCCCTCCTCGACCGTGCCCAACACCACCGAGCAGGCGGGCCAGCAGACCTCCACCGGCATCGAGCTGGCAGCCTCGTTCAAGGTCACGCCCAAGCTGCTGGCGGCGGGCAACTTCAGTTGGGTAAATGCCGAATACGATGAATTCAACGAGACCATCGGCGGCGTGGTGTACTCGCGCAAGGGCAAGAACCCGGTGAACATCCCCGACCGCGTGGCCAACCTCTGGTTGACCTACGACCTGGCGCCCGGCTGGCAGGTCGGGGCCGATGCCCGCTATGTCTCATCGGTGTACGCCAACACCGCCAATACCGCATGGGTACCGTCGTACACCGTCTACGGGCTCTCCATGACCCACGACCTGGACAAGCACGTGCAAGTCAGCGCGCGGCTGCGCAACCTCACCGACGAGGTGTATGCCCGCTTCATCCACCAGACCAACACCCAGTACTACCTGGGTGAACCGCGCAGCCTGGAAGTCGCTGTGCAGTGGCGCTACTGATGAGCGTGAAGCGCCAGCTGTACCTGTGGCACCGCTGGCTGGGCATCGTCGTCTGCCTGTTCATGGCGCTGTGGTTCGTCTCCGGGGTTGTCATGCTGTACGTCGGCTACCCCAAGCTGACACCGGCCGAGCGCCTGGCCCACCTGCCGGCTTTGCCGGCGGGGTGCTGCGCCGAGTTGCCCGAGCATTGGGCGCAACAGCCGCTGAAGGCGCTGCGCCTGACCAGCCTGGGCGGGCGCGCGCACTACCTGCTGGAACTGGCCGACGGTCGCCGCGTCATCCTCGATGCCGCCAGCGGCGAACCTCTGGCTCGGGCCGACGCAGCCTGGGCCCTGGCCAATGCCCGGCAGTATGCCGGTGAGGCCGGGTTGGCTTACCTGGGCACCGTGGACGAGGACATGTGGACCCACTCCAGGGCATTGGATGGCGACCGCCCCTTGCATCACGTGCAGGTAGACGATACAGCCGGCACCTGGCTGTACCTGTCCAGCCGCACCGGCGAAGTGGTGCGTGACGCCACCGCCCAGGAGCGTGCCTGGAACTGGGTCGGTGCATGGCTGCATTGGCTCTATCCGCTGCGGGGCGGGTTCGGCTTCGACAACGGCTGGCGTACCCTGGTGATCGGCCTGTCCCTGGGCGCAACGGTCATGGCGCTCCTGGGCATGACCGTTGGCATACTGCGCCTGCGGCTGCGCAAGCGCTATCGCAGCGGCTCGTGCAGCCCCTACCCTGGCGGCTGGCTGCTCTGGCAC
This sequence comes from Pseudomonas sp. KCJK9058, assembly GCF_046230975.1. NCBI lineage: Bacteria > Pseudomonadati > Pseudomonadota > Gammaproteobacteria > Pseudomonadales > Pseudomonadaceae > Pseudomonas > Pseudomonas sp. KCJK9058. Next base: position 53,436 of record NZ_JBJJLR010000022.1, on the reverse strand, counting down.
CACATCGGCGGGCTACTGTTCGGCACGGTGCTGGTGCTGTGGGTATTCAGCGGACTCATGTCGATGCGCCCCTGGGGTGTGACCGACAGTCGTTCGCAGCTGGCCCCCCAGGCGCTACGTCAGGGGCCGCTAAGGGCGATGGACATCGGCCAGACGGTTGCCCAGGCCATGGCCAGCCTGGGCCGGGAGCCTGGGTTCAACCCTGTCGAAATCCAGTGGCAACGCCTGGGCGGCGACACCTTCCTGGTTGCCCGCAATGCCGCCGGCGATAGCCGGATTCTGGAAGCCGGCGCGCCGCCGGCGCGGGCATTGTCCGAACAACGCTTGCTGACAGCAGCCCGTGCGATGGCGGCAGGCGTCGTGGTACAGGCCAACTGGCAAGGGCACTATGACGCCTACTATTTCACCCGTGACGCCCAGAGCATGTACGGCTTCCAGAGCCGCCCACTGCCGGTACTGCGCCTGCGCTTCGACGACCCCGCCAGCACGTGGGTCTACCTCGACCCGGCCAGTGCAGAAGTGGTAGCCAGCCACGATGCCAGGCAACGCACCGGTCGCTGGCTGTTCAACCTGTTGCACAGCTGGGATCTGCAGCCACTGCTGCAAAGGCCGGTGTTACGCGAAGGCCTGATCATCGCCTTGAGCATCGGCGGCCTGGTGGTTTCACTCAGCGGCGCCGTACTAGGCTGGCGAAGACTACGCAGAATGACCACTCGAGTTCGCGGTTGAGCCTCCTTTCGTGTTTGGCAGCGGCCTGAGCGATTGCCGCTGATCACTGAAAAAACAAAAGCCGGGACGGTAATGCGCCCCGGCTTTTGTTTGACCCGATGAAAACCCTGCCAAGAGTAAAACACCGGATCAACTTCAACGTAGCACGGCACCTGCAAGCCGCCACCCTGCGACAGTTCGCCGCACCCTGCCAGCCAGACCGGTAGATGAAGCCCTGACACCGCACATGCGTCAGAACGTCGCACCTGACAGGGATAACCAGGCTCTTAGACTCTGCCTTCCAATAAAAAACCTGAGAGGTCGGTCATGAAGAAAACACTGGCAATGCTTGCTTGCCTGGCAACCGCCAGCCTGGCTCAAGCAGCCCAGGACCCGGAGGCGGTCTTCAACCGCGCTTGCCAGATGTGCCACAACGGGCAATTGCCAATGGCGCCGAAGAAAGGTGACCACGAGGCCTGGAAGCCACGGCTGGCCCAAGGCAACGATGTACTGGTGAAGCACGTCACCGAAGGCTTCAACGCCATGCCGCCGCGCGGCCTGTGCATGGACTGCACCGCCGACGATTACAAGGCGGTAATCGACTACATGTCCAAGTGATTCGTGCGCCAGGGACGCCTCCAGTAGGGTGCGCCTCTGGTAACCGCCTACAAAGAGTCAGCGCGGCGGTATCTTCCAAGCCAAAGGCACAGCAACGCCCCTAGCATCAGCACCGCGATCATGGCCTTCCAGACCAGGCCATAGCCTTGGGCTTGACGCAACAGCACACCGAACACAGGTGGCCCTAGAGCAAAGCCGGCGAAGAACCCGACTGACACCAGGCTGGCCGAAACGGCGGGTGGGCCAAACGTCCGGTCGCGCAGGACCATGCCCATGGCCACCGCATTGGTCGCCACCGCCGTGAGCCCCATGCCGATGCTGCCGATCCACAGCCATGCCCAGGACTGCAGGCCGGCCAGGCTTGTGCTAAAAACTGCCAGCGCCGCCAGCACGCACAGCACGCACAGCATCAAACTCTCGTCCTTCATACGCGCAGCCATCGGCGTTAGCAGCACCCGAGCCAGAATCCCCATCAGCCCGAACACCGCCACCAGTGTGCCAGCCAGCGCAACAGGCACACCTTGCGCCCGGGCATACACGCCCAAGTAGGTCACGAACGACGACAAGGCAATGGCCACGCAGCATTGCACCGCCATCAACAGTGCCAACCCAGGCGAAGGCCGCTGCAGGGCAATCGGCACGCTGGCCCCGCACGTCTGCAGCGCCGGCAGATGACGCAGAGCGATCATGCCCAACAGCAATGCCATCGGCGCAAACAGCACCAATGCCTGGCGCCAGCCCAGATGCTGGGCAAGCAGGGGCAGCAGCAACCCGGCACACAGCGCCGACACTTGCACCCCCGCCTGCTTGAAGCCGACGCTCGCGGCCCGTTCGGCGACCGGCAGGTGCTCGGCAATCAACAGGTTGGTCGCAGGATTGGCCATTGCCTGGGCAGCGCCACACACAGCCAGGGCAAGGACTAACCCGACGAAGCCCGGCAGCAGGCCGGCCAGGCCATAGGCGAGGGCACAAATGCCGAACAACAACCCCAGCGCCCGCCGTCCACCCAGGCGATCGACGAGGGCCCCGGCCCATAGCGACAACAGCGCGGCCAGGGCAAAGGCACTCATGGTCAGGTAACCCAGCCAGTGCTCAGGCACCTGTAAATCAGCGACCAGGTAGGGGCCCAGTGCGCCTATGGCGTAGAACACCAACATGGGCAGGGCCATGGCCGCGCCCAGCAGGCTGCGCAGCAGCATCGTCGATGGTTGCCGTGCCTGGGATATCGACAGGTCGTCAATCTGCATGGGAGCGGTCCCCATCGTTGCCCGTTGCGCCGGCCCAGCCTTCAGGTAACGAAGACGGCGCGGCGAAATTCAACCCTCCTGCGCATCGGTAAGCGTCGATCAACTGCCGCCCCAATGCACTGACCAAGGCATCGTCGGTGCCATCCATGAAGTGCGTGGCACGGGCATGCCGGTAAATCCCCGCCAGTGGCAAACCGTCGCCCAGCCCTTCGGCGCCATGGATCTGGATCGCCGAGTCCACATTGAGGCTCAGGGCGCGCGAAGCAGCCAACTTGGCAAGGTTGGACTCCACTTCATTGGCCTGGCCTTGGTCGAAGCGCGTCGCGGCATCGCGCAGCAGCGAGCGCGCAGCATGAATCGCCTGGTAGGCCTCGACCATGCGCAAGCGTACCAACTGCTTGTCCGCCAGCCGTGCCAGCGCACCGCGCGGCGACACGATGCGCGCGCCCATCAGGTCGAAGCAGCGTTGCGCCATGCCCAGCCAGTGTGCCGAACGCAACAGCCGCCCTAGGCCCAAACGCTCCTGGATCAGCGCCAAACCTCCACCCACTTCACCGAGTACCTGCCCCGGTCCCACGCGCACTCCGCTCAAGCGCACACCGGCTTGCCCCTGGTAGCGCCCCAGTACGGGCATTCTCCCGACGACATCCAGCCCAGGCGTTCCGGTCGGTACCACGAACAGCGTCAACCCCCGTTCCAGCGGTCCCTCACGGGTGCGCGCGACCACAGTGATGAACGCTGCCTGTTCGGCGCGGCAGATGAACCATTTTTCGCCATCCAGGCGCCAATGATCACCACACCACTGACCGCGTGTTGTAAGAGTGGCGGGTATCGAGCCGATGCTATTGGGCTCGGACATGCCGTAACTGGCCAGCGCTTCACCGGCCAGCACCGGCGCCAGCACTTCTTGGCGCAGTTGCTCGTTACCATGACGCAGCATGTAGCCGTCCAGCGCTGCCTCGGCACCGAATACTGCCGGCCCATGCTCCGAGCGCCCCTCCTGTTCGGCCAACGGCAGGTAATGGAGCAGGTCGCCGGGTTCAAGGCCATTGGCAAGGCCCCATAGCCCGGCTTCCCGTGCGGCCTGCTGCAATTGCGCCAGACAAGCGTGAGCCGCAGCATCGCCCGCCTCCAGACAAGCCTCACGGGGGATGAGCTGTTGATCCATGAAGCGACGGATCTGAATCGCCCTTTCCTGTAGCCGATCACTTTCACGCATGGACGAACCTCAACAGGCAATGTTCAAACGACGTTGCAGGAACGCCAGGTCGGCGGCCAGCGCCTTCTTGTCCACCTTTCCGGCAGGGCTTAGCGGTAACTCGTGGTGAAAGCGCAGGTATTCCGGCCATTTGTTCTTCTCCAGGCCCTGATCGCCCAGGTAGTCGGTCAGCTGCTTGAGGGCAAATCGCCGAGCCCCTGGGCGCAGGGTCAGGCAGATGCACACCCGTTGCCCGAGCTCAGCGTCTGCTACAGGTACACAGGCCGCGCTGACCACATCCGGGTGAGCAGTGACAATCCGTTCGATCTGCGCTGGGCTGATGTTGGCGCCACCGCGGATGATCACGTCCTTCTTGCGCCCCACCAGCACCAAATGGCCACTGGCATTGATCAGCCCCAGGTCACCGGTGCACACCCAGCCCTGGTCGTCGCGATAACGTTGGTCAAGCTCCGGCGCATTGACGTACTGCATCGGACTCAAGGGGCCTCGGGCCTTGATCTCGCCGACTTGCCCCGCGGGCAGTTCATCACCGCCCTCATCGACGATCTTGATCTCGCAGACGCTGGGGTTGGGCTGGCCGACACTGCTCAACACCACCTCAAACGGGTCGTCCGGCAAGTTGTGACAATTGACCCCGTCGGCCGACCCGTACAGGCTCACCAAGGCGCAACCGAAGGCTTCGACGCAGCGCCGGATACTCTGCCCATCGATCAGCGCACCGCCACTGACCAGCGCCACCAGGCTACGGCGATCGACCTCGGCCAACGCGGGATCGGCCGCGATGCGCTGCAGCATGGTCGGCACGGCGAATACATGGGTCGGACGCAATTGCTCGATGGCACGGATGGCATCGGCCGCTTCGAATCGATCCAGCACCGCCAGTGAACCACCGAGCCAGGCCAGGCACCCGGCGGTGGCCGTGGAGCCGAATGCCGAGCCCAGCGGCACCAGGTAGAGCCCACGCAACCCATCCCCTTGCGGGTGCAGCCGCTGCAGGAACCGGCCCCGCCCGCCGACCAGCGCATTGTGTGAATAGGCCACCAGTTTGGGCTCGGACTCAGTGCCCGAAGACACCAGCAGGCGTGCCGGGCTGTTCGGGCAAACCACAGGACGGTCGCTGGCTGCCAAGGGGGCCGAAGCCAGCAGACTGGCCAGGCTCGCCCAACCCTGGCGCTCGCCACCATCGACCACTAGGATGCGCAGGCTCAGCAGCGTCGGACGAAGCGACTCGATGACCGCGCACAGGTCGGTATCGCCTTGATGTGGTGCAACGACCACCGCCCGTGCGCAGCAACGCTTGAGCAGCGCTTCGATGTCCAGACGGCCACGCCCCGGCGGAAATGGCGCGACCACTGCACCCAGCACGGCGGCAGCCAGGTCGATCGCGCAACACTGCCAACCGTTACCGATCTGGTAGGCGATCACATCACCGGCGACCACCCCACGGTCTCGCAAGCCCTTTGCCAGGCGCAGGCTGTAGTCGTGCAACTGCCGGTAGTTGACCTGACTGTTCAGGGTCAGTACCGCCGGCTTGTCGGGCGTAACCTGGACGTGCTCCTCGAACAGCTCGAACAGCGGCTGGTCGGCATACCAGCCAGCTTCACGCCATGCTTGCCTGACAGCAGCGGGCACCAAATCGATCATGCCGGAATCGTTCATATAAACCTCCATGGGGAAAGCACGCGGGTGTAACTGCCTGGCTGCAGCCAGGGCGACAGACGTGGGTCCTGATGCAATTGGGCAAGGTCCTGCCAGACGATCGCGACGGGTACACCTGCTGCCAGCAACAGCGCGTGCCAGTGACTGGCAGGTTGGCATGGCAACTTTTGCTGTAGCGGCTCGAACATGGCACGCCACGCCGACTGCGCCGGAAGATCGAACAGGCGCCTGACTGCATCGAGGTCGCGGGGCACCGAGCAGTCGATCGCCAGGCGCGCATCCTGGCACTGGAACACCATGGCGCTGGCCTCACGCCGGGCCAATCGGGAACGGCAAAGCACATCGGCGGCGCCGAGCAACGAGCTGTCAACGCGGCCTGCAAGGCCGTGCAGGTGGCGGGCCAGCAAAGCCGCGACGATGCCCTGGGCGGCAAGCACGCCCCCGAACACGTCGAGCACTGTGAACAAGGAACCACCCGGGTTGCCTTCACCCTGGCCGATCAGTTGCGCCACGCCGGACCAGGCCTGCACCGTGAAGTCCGTCCCCGGCAGACCGGCAGGTACATTGGTCCCTCCCCAGCCCCCGGCGTAGGCATAAATCAGTGCGGGGTTGGTCTGGGCCAGGTCCGGCTGGTCGAGCCCGAGTTCCTCGGCCTTGCCTGGCGCCCAGTTGTGCAGGAACACGTCAGCCGCGGCGGCCCGCTGGCGCAGCAGGGCGCGTTCGTCTGCGGACTTGATGTCCAGTTCGACCACCGACTTCAAACCGTTCAAGGCGTCGAAACGCACCGAGCAACCTTGCGCCAGTGGGGCCATGCCACGCAGCGGATCACCGCCAGGCATTTCCAGGCGGGTCACCTCGGCCCCCAGAATGGCCAGCAGGTGCCCCGCGAGTGGCCCCTGGATCCGCCGGCACGATTCGATGACCTGCAGACCGCTCAACGGCAAGGCCTGACTGCATGGCCGCGAGGGCGGCACGACCGGTTGCAGTTCGAACGACCAAGGGCTGTCGCCCAATGCTGCCAGGGCGCCGCGCCGAGCCAGGTCGTGCACTTGTGTGATGGCCATGCCTGTGTTGGCGCAATGATGCTCGATCTGCGCGTAAGACAGACTGGCCAGCGCTTGGCACAGGGCTTCGGGCACTGGTGCGATGGCCCGTGCATAGCGCAGCAGGAACCCCTGCCAACCTTTGCCGCTATCGGCCCGGGACACACCTAATGCGTCCCAGAAAGCCAGCCATGGACCGGCATCCAGGGTTTCCAGTTCGAAGGACACGCCGTCGGCACTGATGAAGGGCGGCCGCAACTGCGCGGACGAACAGCCCGCCGGCAGTTGCTCGGCGCCCCCCTCGGCTGTCGCCCCGGCGAGGTACTGGCTGATACACAACAAGCCCGCCCCCGGCAGTGACAGGCTGCAGTCAGCCATTTCGCCACCGCGCAGGCGCCCCAGCACCGTAGCCATCAACCCAGTCAGCACCAGGCTGGCAGCGACGTTGCTGAGGTAATCCAGATCGATAGCCTGGGCTTGCCCACTGGCCCTCCCATGCACCGCCATCAATCCGCAAGCGGCTTGCAAGGTGAATTCGCTGATCCCCGTCGGGGCGCCATCGCCCCAGCCGGTGATGCGGCACTGAGCAGGGTGCAGGCCCTCACCCTCCAGGCGATAGACAAGCGCCTGGTCGTCGGCGGGCACCTCGCAAAGCAGCAGCCCCAAGGCCTGCGCTTGTAGCGCCACGGCACGCTGCAGCGGCATCTGCTCATCGGCAAACGGTCCGAGCAGACGGCAGCCACTCAGCACCGCAGCCTGGCTCATCTGGCACCTCCGGCCACCGCAGGCAGGATGATCAGCTCGTCGCGGTCAGCCACCACGGTATCGAGGTTGGCGAGAAAACGTATATCTTCGTCGTTGAGGTACAGGTTGACGAAGCGGTGCAGCCCTTGCTCGTCCATCAAGCGTGGGCGTATGCCCGGGTAGCGCCGTTCGAGGTCGTCGACCACCTCGCGCACCGTTTGCCCCAGGGCTTCGACGCGTTTGTGGTCCTGGGTGTAACTGCGTAACAGGGTCGGAACACTGACAAAAACCGGCATGGGTTACTCCTCGGCTTCAGAGCCGATCACGAGAAAATGAGATAGCGATCGCGATTCAGGCGGCGCGGCTGTCGCTGTCGATAATGCGCAAGCTCTCTTCGATGACCTGGCCCTGCGCGATGCGGAAGCTGCGCACCGGGTGCTCGCAGCCTGGCGCGGTGGAGACGATCAGGTAATGGGCATACGTTTCGCTGGCGAACTCGATATCGGTCCTGCTCGGGTACGCCTCGCTGGCAGTGTGCGAGTGGTAGATGACCACCGGCTCCTCCTGCTGAGCGTCCATCTCGCGCCAGACGCGCAGTTGCTCGCGTGGCTCGAACCGGAAGTAGGTTTGCGAGGCGGCTTGATTGGCCATGGGCACCCAGCGTGAAGGCTGGTCGGAGCCTTGTCTGCCGGCGATCACGCCGCAGGCTTCGAGGGGGTGTTGCTGCCGTGCATGCGTCAGCAGGGCGTCGAGCAAGGCTCTGGAAATGGTCAACATGATGGTTCGTCCTCTCAATAGCTCGGCAAGGCCGGCTCCACATCCTTGATCCAGGCCAGGATGCCGCCCTGCAGATTTTTCACGCGGCTGAAGCCCAACCCCTGCAACTCCAGCAGTACCGCCCGAGACCGGACGCCTGACTTGCAATGCAGCACCAGGGGCGTGTCACTGGCATAACGGTCCTGCAACTGCGCGGCCAATCCGGCGTGCCGGGGCATCAGTTGCGCCCCCTGGATGTGCGCAATGTCCCACTCAGTTGGCTCGCGGACGTCGATCAGCACCACGCTCGGGTCATCAAGCAGCAGCGCCTGCAGCGCAACAGCGCTGATCTGCGGCACCTCGACTGCGGCTGGCTGCACACCGCCGCAAAAGGTCTGGTAGTCATCCAGACGGGTAATCGGCCGGCGATCCGGGGCACGACGCAGACGGATCTGGCGGTAACTCATCTCCAGTGCGTCGTAGACCATGAGCCGGCCAAGCAGTGTTTCGCCGATACCAGTGATCAACTTGATGGCCTCGGTGGCCATGATCGAACCGACCGACGCGCAGAGAATCCCCAGTACCCCTCCCTCGGAGCACGACGGCGCAAGCTCCGGTGGCGGCGGCTCGGGATACAGGTCGCGGTAGTTCAGACCACCGCCACCCGGGGCCTGCTCCCAGAACACCGAGACCTGGCCTTCGAAGCGGAAGATCGAGCCCCAGACATAGGGCTTGCCGGCCAGCACGCAGGCGTCGTTGACCAGGTAGCGGGTGGCGAAGTTATCGGTGCCGTCGAGGATCAGGTCGTACTCGGCGAACAACGCCAAGGCGTTCTCCGGCTCCAGGCGCAGGTTGTGCCGGCGCACGTTGACCAACGGGTTGAGGTCGGCGATGGCCTGCGCGGCACTGTCGCTCTTGGCCTGGCCCAGCGTGGACTGGCGGTGGATCACCTGGCGTTGCAGGTTGGACGCTTCAACCACGTCGAAATCGACGATGCCGAGGGTGCCGACTCCGGCTGCCGCCAGGTACAGCAAGGTTGGCGAACCGAGCCCCCCGGCGCCGATGACCAGCACCTTGCTGCTCTTGAGCCGGCGCTGGCCGTCGAGCCCGACGTCGGGAATCAGCAGGTGGCGGCTGTAGCGGGAAATCTCTTCGCTGCTCAGTTGGGCGCAGGCGTCAACCAGTGCGGGAAGTTTCATCGTGAAGCTCCTTGGCTTAGGGCCTGCCCATTGTTCGCCAGCCCACGGGGCGCGCACACCCTCTGCCAGCACGCATTCGTATGGATTGCGCTTCGATGCATATGGATTACGTCGACACGGCGCCGCGCTTGCCGACCTCCTTGGGCGCAAAGCCGAAATAGCCGCTGAACGCGGTGCTGAAATTGCTGGGGTGGCTGTAGCCAACCTTGTAGGCCACCTGGGCGACCTGGCAGCCCTCCTGAAGCAGGATGTGGGCACGCTGCATGCGCAGTTCCAGCAGCATGCGATAGGGCGTGGTATCGAACAGCTCATGAAAGCCCTGCTTGAGCTTCGCCGCACTCAGGCCGACGCGGCGACACAAGAGCGGGACAGTCAGCGGCTGATCGAGCTCGTCGTGCAGCAGTTGCCGGGCCTGCTCCAGGCGCTTGACCAGTGCCCCTGGCAACAGCGGCCTGGCCTCGGGCGGTTGCACAGTCAGCTGGCGCAGAGGTTGGCTCAACAGGTTCAGCACATGCAGATGGATGTCCAATGGCCCGTATTGCCCCTGGGCCAATCGCGTGGTCAGGGCCTGGACATGACTGCACGCATCACGGCTGGTGGAGCACTGCAACAATGGCGCCTCGCCCTGGCAATGCAGCAGCCGCCAAGCCTGCTGTTCGCCCATGTAGCGGCGCAAGGTGCGTTCACCCACGATCAGCTGCAGGCCACCGGCACCGGGACTGGTTTGAAGGCGCCTGGCCTGCGCTGCGTCGCGCAGCAACTGAGCAATGCTCTGGCCAGCCTCAAAGGGCCAGCAGCGACCTTTGCTGTCGACAAAGCGCAGAACGCCCTGCTCCAGGAAAGTCAGGCACAGCAGCGGCCCCCTGAGACAATCGCAGGCATGTCGCAGCGCAGCCCCCTGATTGCCGGCGTCGAAGCGCATCAGCAGCAGGTCGTCCTCGATGACCAGGTGTTGCGGCGCGCTGGCTGGAACGGCACGCAAACGCTGCAACGGCTCATGCGGGGTAACGCGGCGCAGCACGACACTAGCGTGCGCCACGCGTTTCATTCGCCACTTGCAAAGTATCGTCCATCGCCGGCACTCCTCCATGAAGCGGCGCACGACCATGACGGCCCGCCGCCCGCTTCGCTGGCTCAAGGCTTGCTGTGTGGTCCCGCAAGCCACCTATTCGGCCCTATGCCTTTTGTCATGGGCCTGAGACGCGCGCACGGCCACGGGCACGTGCGCGCAGCGAGGTTCAGCAGGGAGAGGCGCGAGGGTTGGAGGACGGCCAGCAATAGCGGGGCGGCGCATGCCCATGGGGAACACGAGCGAAACGTCGCCGGTCGATGTTCGACAAGAGCCAGGCCAGGGCGACGAGGAACACCAGGTGCACGAAGCCTGCCGCGCACAACGGGCAAGTGAACGGCGTGGCCAGCCCGCTGTCGGGCAACACCGAAAGGTCCTTGGCGGCCAACGCCGAGGTGTCGGTGCGGACCGAGCAGAACTGTCCGCCGATGCCGTTCAACGCCAGCCCAAGCATCTGCCCATGGCCCAAGCCACAGGAGAACACATTGAACAGCGCAATGAAGTACAGGGCCCAGGCGATGAAGGCGCGTCGTGTCGGGTGGCGACTCATGAACCGGATCCGTGGCGTGAAAGGTGAGCAGATACCAACGGCGATTTTCGCCTGGCAATCCGTACAAGGCTTTCTAGACTCTACTGCGACAATCCGCCACACCACCTGCCAAGCCATGGCGAATTGGCATTAGCCTCATCAAGGTGCGGCAGGCTGTCGCACCCTGCATAGACAGGAAGCATTGCTAGACTCGCGCATCGCCCCATTTCAGCCGCCGCAGCCATCGAGCAAGGGATATGCACCGATCAGCAGGACGTCGCCATACCCTCGCCTGGATCCTCTACGCCAGCGTGCTGTTTGCCGTGCTGCACTGCGGGCTAGGCCACGGCCAGGCCAGCGGCCTGACGCTCAACGGCGCCGGTGGCGCCGTCTGCGGCCACGCCGGGGCCGCGCCCAGTCCGCTCGGCTTCGAGCAGTGGCTGGGTGACACCTCGGCCGCAGGCACTACGCTGGATTGCCCCTTGTGCAGCCACTCCGGCCTGGCGTTCATGCCCCTACTGCCCGACGCTCCGATCGCCCGGGCAACACCTGACATTTCCCTGCCCGCCTCCCCCGCAGCCTGGCCTCGTCGCCTCTGGCCTGCAGCCAACCCCCGCGCCTCGCCCGCCCTGACCTGACCTGCCCTCCCAGGCCACAACGCGCCCATTGCTCAAATGCAACGGGGGATGCCGCCATGCGCGCGTCGTCGGCCCGCCTCGACTTTTCGCAACAGGAATACACAGAGCATGAAAAACAAGACGCTTTGCTGCGCAGCCGCACTCGCCCTTTCCAGTGGTACCGCACTGGCCCAGACCGACAGCGTGGAGCTGCCCGAAACCACGGTGGTCGGCACTTCGGTCATCGACCAGAACACGGTCGACAGCTTCGGCAGCCTCACCACCGTGGTCGGCCAGGAGCAGATCCGCGACCTCAACGCGCTCGACCTGTCCTCCGCGCTGCGTCGTACACCCGGCGTGGTGGTGTCGCGCTTCAACCCGGTCGGCTCGTTCGGCGGTGCCGAAGGCGGCGCGGTGTACATCCGCGGCATGGGTGCCAGCCGCCCGGGCAGCGAGATCAAAACCTACATCGATGGCGTTCCCTTCTATATGGGCGTCTGGGGCCACCCGCTGCTGGACCTGCTGCCGATCAACGCGATGCAGAGCATCAGCGTGTACAAAGGCCCGCAGCCGCAGAAGTTCGGCAACACCTTCGCGGCCATCGACCTGACGCCCAAGGTTGCCGAGCAGGGCGACAACCACCATGGGGAGCTGCAACTCACCGGCGGCAGCTTCCGCACGGCCACCGAACAAGCCAGCCTGATTGGCCGCGAAGGCGATTTCGACTACCTGCTGGCCCAGGGGGCAGCCCACTCGGACGGTGACCGCAGTGACGGTGATGGCCGGCTGAACAATGGCATGGCGCGCTTGGGTTATCGGCTGAACGAGAACTGGAGCACTGGCTTGTTGGTGCTGCACGCCAACAACCAGGTCTCCGACCCCGGGCAGAAAGGCCTGCCGGAAACCAAAAATGGCGAGTTCAATACCCGCGGCACGCTCGCTTCGCTGTCATTGGCCCACAATCACGAATGGGGCGATGGCAGCCTCAAGGTCTACCACAACGAAGGCCGAGGTTCGGCCCTTGACCAGACCGGCCTGGACGGCGACACCATCAGTGATTTCACCCTGCAGGGCATTCGCTGGGAAGAGCAATTGCGCCCCTGGCAAGGCGGCGAAGTGGCCTTGGGCCTGGACATCGACGAGAGCAAGGGCGAAGTCCACTTCAAACGCATCGCCCCGGCGCCACAAGCGAAGTTCGACGCGCCCACCCTGCGCGTGACATCGCCGCACGTCGCCGTCAGCCATGCCTTTGCCCTCAACGACACCTGGACCCTGACCCCGTCGGCCGGCGTACGCACGTATGAGCACAACGTGTTCGACAACGCCACCGCCCCGCACGCAGGCCTGCTGCTGTCCTCGAACAATGTCGAGTTCCGTGCCAACGCCTCGCGCGGCATCAACTACCCCGGCCTGGAAGCTTCGGTGATGTCGAGCCTGATTCCGGCGCTCGGCGAAACCTGGAAAGACCTCAAGCCCGAGAAAGTCGACCACCAGGAACTGGGCGTGCGCTTCAACCCGATCGACAGCGCCACCCTCGACCTGGCGGTGTTCAAGGACAAGCTGCAGGACCGCTACCTGTTTGCCTTCCCACCGTCGGTGTCGCGCCCGTCGTATATCAACCTGGGTGATTACAACATCAAGGGCGCCGAAGCCACCTGGCAGCAACGCTGGACCAGCAACTGGAGCAGCTTCGTCGGGTTCACCTGGCTCGACCCTTCGCTCAAGACCCTGCCCTACGCACCGCAGAAATCGCTGTCGCTGGGCACCACCTACGAAACCGGGCCGTGGCGCCTGTCGGCTGATGCGCAGTACCAGAAAGACATGTACGTGCTGGCCGAGGAACGCACCGCCGGCGCCAGCAACTTCTCCAAGGTCGACAGCTTCACCGTGGTCAACATGCGCGTAGGTTATGCCGTACCCGCACTGGGCAAGGTCGGCGAAGTGTTCGTCGCCGTGGAAAACCTGTTCGACCGTGACTACGCCTACCGCACCAACTACCCGATGCCCGGCACTTCGGCGCAACTGGGTGTGAAGATGGGCTTCTGAGCCCTCCCCTGACGCTGCCGGCCTGCACCGGCAGCCCTTTCAAGGAATACGCGCATGAAAGCACCGATTCTCGCCCTGCTGCTAGCCTGCAGCCCACTGCTGGCCGTGGCCGATACCGCCAGCGAGCAGCAGAGCATTCAGCAACTGATGCGACACAACTTCGAACGCCCGGATGCGCCGCTGGACGTTGGCCCAGTTACCGTCCAGGGCGACCATGGGGTAGCCGGCTGGTTGCAAGACCAGCGCGGCGGCCGCGCCTTGTTGCGTAAAGGGCCTCACGGCTGGCGCGTGGTGTTGTGCGCAGGCGATTCGCTGCTCGACCCGGCGACCCTGCGCAGCGCCGGGCTCAGTGACCAGGACTCAGCCCAACTGAGCCAGGCAGTGCGCCAGGCCGAGAGTGCTCAGCCAGCCGAGCGCGTCAAGCAGTTCGCGTTGTTCCAGGGCGTGGTCAAGGTCGACAAGGACGCTGCCCACGGCAATCACTGATGAACAAGCCGGGGGCTTTCACGCCCCCGTCATGTTGTGTCACCTTGACGCCTTCCTGGCACAAATGCTCCAGGCAATGGCTGACTCGCCCCCCTTCAAGCAATCGGCACAGGCGGCGTGGTTCACGCAATGCGGTGATCGCCATGGATCGAGGAAGGCGCATGCCTTTGCTGGCGTTTCTCAACTCGCTTTGAGGGCACGATCAGCAGCTGCGAGCCTTTGAGGCTGACACCCAGGGTGTAAGCCAGCAACATGGGGAGTAGCACACTGGCAAGAATCAGCAAGGTCCCCAAGGTTCTTTCGTCACTGGCCGCGCTCCATAGCGTCATGCTGGCAGACACTTGCACGCTGGAAGGCAAGATGAAAGGGAATAGAGCGAACCCTACGCTGCACAGCGTCGCACCCACCGTCAGGCCACTGCCCAGTAGCGCCAGGCCAGACCGGGCATTGGCGCAAGCGAACAGACTCATGACGGTGCCAGCCAAGGCAAGCACAGGTGCCAGGCCGGCTGCAGGCCAGGCCTGAAAATTGTCCAGCCAGCCAGGGTTGTCTGCCAGCACCACCCAAACGCCAAGCCCGCACAAAGTAGCGTGACGTTCCACCGCCCAAACACTGTAGCCGCGCGCATTCGCTGCCAGCCATATAGCAGCGACTATGAAACTGGCCAGGAACATCACACCCGCAGCGCCTGCGACCCGGCTTGCTGACTGATACAAGGAGCGGCCGCCGCGCTGCACCACCCAGGTAGCGCCAAACTGGCAGACCATCGTCAGGCTCACGACACCTGCAAGCAAGGCGAACGGACTGAACAGGCCACCCACTGTCCCGTGGAACTGCATACCCGCCTGGCCACAGCGACTGAATGGCAACCCAAGGAGCAGGTTGCCCAGCATGCCCCCCAGCAGGGCTGCCGGCAGCAAGCCGATCGCCAGCACGCGCCAGGCTCGTGGTCTGGCGGCTTGCCACGCAGATCGGCGCAACAGTACCAGCAGGCCCACAAGGCCCGTCACCAGGCAGGCCAGGCCACCGAGCGCGGGCCAGACCAGCGCAAGTGTGCCACCCAGGGCCAGCAACCACAGCAGGTTGATATGCGCAGGCGCCGCCGGTGCTTGCTGCAGCGGTTCTCCACTTCGACCCGATAGCCACGGCACCAGCACCCGAGCGCCCACATCCAGACTTTCGCCCAGCATAAAACCGATCAGCATTAGGCCAATCAATAGCCACCAGACGATCTTCAGCAGTTCATGGTCCATGACGGCTCTCTCAGCTCGAAGGAAAGCGGCGCATCCGATGGAAGGGCCGCTTTGGGTCGCCTGCCGTGCAGCATGGATGGGACAAGGCGATACAGGCAATGACCATGCTAGGCGCTGCCTGTTGTTCCCCCAACTGCGACAGCCCGTCGCATGTCGCGGGATGCGGTGACAGCACGGGCGTCCAGCAGTGGCTCAGGGCCAACTGCGGCAGCCTGTCGCACCAAAATGTACCGGCATGACCCTGCCACCAACCTATACAGCAACGACTATGCTTTTTGACCAGACGGCCTCCGTAAACAAGACTGCCACCGCCAATCAACAAGGAGTTCCAAATGAAACCCTTCGCGCTCAAAGGCTTGCGCAAAACCAATGGCTTGCTGTTCGGTTTGTTGTTGACCAGCTTCGCCAGCACCGCCCTGGCACAGGTCGAAGTCAAGGTGGAAGACCCTTGGGTCAGGGCCACCGTGCCCAGCCAGCCCGCCACAGGGGCCTTCATGCGCCTTACCGCCAGCGAGGACGTCAAGCTCGTTCGGGTCAGTTCACCCGTGGCCGCCAAGACGGAACTGCACGAGATGACCATGAAGGACGGCGTAATGACCATGAAGCCATTGCCGAGCCTGCAATTGCCAGCGAACCAGCCGGTAACGCTCGACACCCACGGTTACCACATCATGCTGATCAACCCCAAAGAGCAGATCAAGGAAGGCGCCACGGTGTCGCTGACCCTGACCGTGGTCGATGACGCGGGTAACGAAACCTCGGTCAAGGTCGATGCACCGGTGCGCCCGCTAGCCAGCGGCGAAGACGACTTGCCGGACTAACAAGCGCCCAGTTGGAGTGCTGCGCCCGCTCGCGTGTTGGCTTGCCCGTTTGCGGGCAAGTCCAGTGTGTGGCGCTGTATCTCGTTCTCTGCGCTATCCACCAGTTCGAGGATCAAACGGCAGCGCTTCAGGTAACGGCTGCCGGCGTCGGTCAGGGCAATGCGGCGGGTCGTGCGGTTCAGCAAGCGAATATGCAGGTGCGCCTCCAGGTTGGAGAGCATCCGGGAAACGCTGGCAGTGGTCGTGTCGAGGCGTTCGGCCGCAGCGGTCAGGCTGCCGGCCTGAACCACGCAACTGAACGCGCGCATGGCTTGGAGTACGTCCATCGTCGGTCTCTCACTAAGCATTCAATGAATAGAAAAACGGGCGGCGCACGGCCGCCTCTGTGCCGACCTGGCTTAGCCAGGCACCGGCAACCAGCGCCGGAAGCTGCTCTCGCCTTTAGCGCTAAGCGGGCTCCAGGAAAATTCCCAAGGGGGTGACGGCAAGTCTTCGTCCGCCTGGGAGGCTGGCAGCGCCGGGCGTACGCCGGTTTTCCACTCCACCACCCGCTCGCCCATCGGTTGCCAGGCCAGCACCAAGCCACGGGCCTGAGACACATCAGTCGCCACCCATAGGGCGGCCGCGGCCACCATGAAGGCCTCGATGTGCTCCTCAGTGACACGCGCCTGGTAGGGAGAGCTCAGCAACCAGCGGCAAACGCTGATGTAGTACGTCCAATCCAGCGCCGGATGGTGTCGGTAGGCCCAAGTCATGAAGCGTCGGAACAACTCAAGCCCCTCTGGCGGGTCGAGCTTCAGCAAGCCTGGGCAAACATCGAATAGCGTGTGCCAGTATGGCAGCAGGCGCGCATCGAGGTTGACGAAGCTGCGGGCATTGCAGGGGTAATCGGGAAACGGCAACAGGAAGTCGCCAGTGCGCGACGGGCGAACGGAGGGTTCCAGCAACGCTGAAGCGTTCAGGGTACGAGACATCGTGTGCTCCTGGGTACGGCTAGCCATCGGCAGGCCGACGCCCCGCTTTTAGCGGGTGCGGCCTGGGTCCTTGCAGGTCAGGCGATCGCTTTCGGGGAGGCACGGGGGTTGATCGACGGCCAGCAGTGCCGGGGCGAATGCACCAGAACAGCGGGTTGCTGGTCGACAGGCAGCACAGGCAGGGCAAAGCCGGCCAGAATCAAAGAGGCAGGCAGTGGTGCAGGGCCGCCTTGGGCGCAGCAGCAATGCCCGGGGGCGGACGTCTTCGGGCTAAGGTTGCCGTCCTTGTCCAGCATGGCCGGCTGTACGCCGCCCGACGAGCAATAGCTGCCCGCCAGCAACTGCGCCAGGCTCAGGTCGCCCAGGGTACTGGCCATGGGCAATGCCAGTACCTTGAGCAGCATGGCAAGCAGCGCGGCGACCCAGAGGTTATCCCAGGTGCGTGCGCGCAGGCCGCAATGGCGCATGTTCACGCCTCGCCAGGTAGCGCGGGCGTGGAGATTCGACAGGTCATGAGGGCTTCTCTCCAACGACGGTCAAACCAACCGGCAGGCGCATACCTGAGCATGCACCGTGAATCCGGCGTGTTAATGGCAGGCACAGGCCCGCCACGGCGCCTAGGCGCAGGTAGCGTCAGAGAGGTGAAGCGCGAGGGTTGGACGACGGCCAGCAATAGCGCGGAGGCGCTTGGCTGCGGACCTCGCGCATGATCGGGCGGCGGTTGGCACTGGCGAGCAGCCAGGCGACACCGATCAGGAATACCAGGGTAAGAAAAGCCGCCGAGCCCATCGGGCAACTGAACGGAATGCTCAGGTCGCCAGCAAGGGCGCCGTCCTGCTTGGCCTTCAGTGAGCCGGTATCGCCACCGAGGCTGCAGAACGCACCGCCGAAGCCATTCAGCGCTAGCCCCAATGCCTGCCCGTGGGCAAGGCCACAGCCAAGTACATTGAACAGGACACAGAAGTACAGTGCCCAGGCAATGAGGGGACGGTTTGAAGGCAGACGGTTCATGGGCGGCGACTTTAGCATCGAAACCGGCCCCGTAGAAGCATCACCTCCGCCCTGCCCCCTCTGCGACAAGCCGTCACACCCGGCGCGGTTGGCCTCGATTCACCCGCGCAGGTGGCCCGCAGGGGCAGATTGTCGCAGTTGGTCACACCCGCCACCGTCCTTACAGTGGCGCCGCCATCGCAATGGCCCGAGTAATTCCCCCAGAAACCAACGCTGAGCCGGCCAGGACCCGGGCTCTGCTTCCCGAAACCGGCGCCGAGGTGCGCCACCCTGTGAGGCCCCATCATCATGAGCGTGCTCGAGGCGCTAGACCTGGCTCGAATCCAGTTCGCCTTCACCGTTTCCTTCCACATCCTGTTCCCTGCCATCACCATCGGCCTTGCCAGTTACCTGGCAGTGCTCGAAGGCCTGTGGCTGCGAACGAATCAGCAGGTCTACCGCGACCTCTACCACTTCTGGTCGAAGATCTTCGCCGTCAACTTTGGCATGGGCGTGGTGTCCGGCCTGGTCATGGCTTACCAGTTCGGCACCAACTGGAGCCGGTTCTCCGACTTCGCCGGTGCCATTACCGGCCCGTTGCTGACTTATGAAGTGCTCACCGCGTTCTTCCTGGAAGCAGGCTTCCTTGGCGTCATGCTGTTTGGCTGGAACCGTGTCGGCCGTGGCCTGCACTTCTTCTCCACGGTGATGGTCGCGCTCGGCACGCTGGTCTCGACCTTCTGGATACTGGCCTCCAACAGCTGGATGCAGACGCCCCAAGGCTATGAAATTGTCGATGGCCGGGTGATTCCGGTGGACTGGCTGGCCGTCATTTTCAACCCCTCATTCCCCTACCGGCTGATGCACATGGCCACTGCCGCATTCGTGGCCACGGCGTTCTTCGTCGGCGCCTCGGCGGCCTGGCACCTGCTGCGCGGGCGTGACAACCCAGCCATCCGCAAGATGCTGTCGATGGCCATGTGGATGGCGCTGATCGTGGCCCCGGTGCAGGCGGTCATCGGCGACTTCCATGGGCTTAACACCCTCAAGCACCAACCGGTGAAAATCGCGGCGATCGAAGGCCACTGGGAGAACAAACCTGGTGAACCGACCCCTCTGATCCTGTTCGGCATCCCCGACATGCAGGCCGAAACCACCCGCTTCAAGATCGAGATCCCCGCCCTCGGCAGCCTGATTCTGACCCACAGCCTGGACAAGCAGGTACCGGCGATGAAGGAGTTCCCGCCTGAAGACCGGCCCAACTCGACCATCGTCTTCTGGTCGTTCCGGATCATGGTCGGCCTCGGCTTCCTGATGATCTTCGTCGGCCTGTGGAGCCTGTGGCTGCGCAAGCACGGCACGCTCTACACCTCGCGCCCGTTCCTGTACCTGACACTGTGGATGGGGCCGTCGGGACTGATCGCCATTCTCGCTGGCTGGTTCACTACCGAAATCGGCCGCCAGCCGTGGGTGGTGTACGGCTTGCAGCGCACTGCCGATGGTGTGTCGAACCATGACGCCACCCAGCTCAGCATTACCTTGGTCGCGTTCGTGGTGGTCTATTTCGCCCTGTTCGGCACAGGGCTCGGCTACATGATGCGCCTGGTACGCAAAGGGCCTAAACCTGGCGAAGGCGACCAACACACCCCAGGCGGCCCAGGCCAGCAACATACTCCGGCACGGCCGCTGTCCGCCGCCGCCGATTACCAGGCAGAGGTGAACTGACATGGGCATCGACCTTCCACTGATCTGGGCGGTGATCATCATCTTCGGCGTGATGATGTATGTGGTGATGGATGGCTTCGACCTGGGGATCGGCATGCTCTTCCCCTTCGTCAAGGACGCGCGTGACCGGGATGTGATGATGAACACCGTCGCCCCGGTATGGGACGGCAACGAAACCTGGCTGATCCTTGGCGGTGCAGCCCTGCTCGGCGCCTTTCCGCTGGCCTACGCGGTGGTGCTGGAGGCACTTTACCTGCCGCTGATCCTGATGCTGATCGGCCTGATCTTCCGGGGCGTGGCCTTCGAGTTCCGCTTCAAGGCCAAACCCGCCAAGCGCCACCTCTGGGACAAGGCCTTCATCTGGGGCTCGCTGGTCGCGACCTTCTCCCAGGGTGTTGCCCTGGGCGCTTTCATCGAAGGCATCAAGGTGGTCGAGCGCAAGTATGCCGGAGGCGCGCTCGACTGGCTGACCCCCTTCAGCCTGTTCTGCGGGCTGGGCCTGGTGGTCGCCTACACCCTGCTCGGTTGCACCTGGCTGGTGATGAAGACCGAAGGGCCGCTGCAGCAGCGCATGCACGATGTTGCCAGGCCTCTGGCGCTGGTACTGCTGGTAGTGATCGCCGTGGTCAGCCTGTGGACACCGCTGGCCTACCCGCAAATCGCTGCCCGCTGGTTCAGCATGCCCAACCTGCTCTGGTTCATGCCGGTGCCGATCCTGGTGTTGGTAACGTGCTACGGGCTGCTACGTGCCGTGGCGCGCAACGCGCACTACACGCCGTTCTTGCTGACCCTGGCCCTGATCTTCCTGGGCTACAGCGGCCTGGGCATCAGCCTGTGGCCAAACATCATCCCGCCGTCGATCAGCATCTGGGAAGCCGCAGCGCCGCCCCAGAGCCAAGGCTTCATGCTGGTAGGCACACTGTTCATCCTGCCCATCATCCTCGGCTACACGTTCTGGAGCTATTACGTGTTCCGCGGCAAGGTGACCCATGAAGACGGCTATCACTAGGCGCACAACGTGATGACACTCGATGTGAAGCAACCGATGTGGCGCCGACTTACCTGGCTGGTGCTGATCTGGGCAGGCAGCGTGGCGGCGCTGGGTCTGTTCGCTTGGCTGATCCGACTGTTCATGATGACCGCCGGCATGCGCAGCCATTGAGCCATCGCCGTGGTGCGCCTGCGACAAAATGGCGCACCACGGAACTTGTACAGCCCGCAACGGATGCGGCTTAATGCGCGCCATATTCGCTCGGGTGACTCATGCTTTCACGTGCACGTGCACATTTTTGTCTGTTCGCCTGCCTCGCCGTGCTGTTCAACCTGCTGGCGATGCCGCTTGACCGTGCCTTGCAATCACCCCGCATCGACAGCCAATCGCTGATTCTCGGCAGCTTTTGCAGCCTGCACGGTGCACAGAGCCTGCCCAAGTCACTGCTGGCCCAGCTCAAGGCCGAGCTGCCGCAACTCGACGATCAGCCGGACATGAAACACCAGGCGGGCGACTGCTGCTGTGGCCACGCCGGGCATGCCTTGCTGACCAGCGACTATTATCGCCACCTGTTCCCCCGCTACTGGCCCGACGCACTGTTGCTTGGTAACAGCCACAGGCTGTTGCTGCCGCGCGAGCAGTGGCCAAAGCTCAACCCCCGCGCCTCGCCCCTGGCCTGACCCGTCGTTGCTTGCCCACAGCTGCCCCGTGACCTGCGGTGCGCAGCCTTGCCCGACTGTCTGACCAGGAAACCTTCCATGCCTGCGTTCCGTTGCACCGCACGCGCTGTCCTGCCCGTGCTCGCTGTGTTCAGCCTCAGCCCCCTGTCGCTGGCCGTTGCCGAAACTCTGCCTGCTGAAAACTCCACCCTCACCCTTGGCGCGGTCAACGTGACCAGTACCGAAAGCGGCCCGCTGGCCACCAGCAGCGTGCTCAGTTCGGTGGATATTCTGGGCGGTGACATCCTTGAGAAGATGCCGGTTGCCTACAGCTGGGAGCTGTTCCGCCGGGCACCGGGGGTGATGCTCACCGAGTTCAACCAGGGCACCACCTCGGGCAAGCTGTCGTTTCGCGGCTTCAATGGCGAAGGCGAAGTGAACGCGGTCAAGTTGCTGATCGATGGCATCCCCAGCAACACCAACGACGGCAACATGCCCTTCATCGACTCGGTGTTCCCCATGGACATCGACAGCATCGAAGTGGTGCGCGGCACCAGCGACCCGCGCTATGGGCTGAACAACATCGCCGGTAACGTCAATATCAACACGCGCACCGGCGGCAACTACAACAAGGCGCGCCTGCGCTACGGCAGCTTCAACACCCGCGAGGTGCAACTGGCCAAGGGCATCGAGACCAGCAACTGGACGCAGAACTACTTCTTCGCCCGCCAGCAGGTCGACGGCTACCGCGACCATGCCGACACCGAGCGCTACAGCTTCGGCGGTAAATGGTTCTATACCCCTGACGATGGCAGCTATCGCCTTGGCCTGATCGCGCGCCACTACGAGTCCGAAGCCCAGGAGGCCGGCTACCTGACCGAGGATGACGCCCGCCATCATCCGCGCATGAGCAATGACTACAACGCCACGGACAAAGGCACGCGGCGAATGAACCAGGTCAGCGTGCACTTCGACACCGACCTGGCCGAGACCCTGTCCTGGTCGGCCAAGACCTACCTCAACACCTATGACGACCGTCGCTGGACGCAGTACTGGCGCACCAGTTCACAGCAGGAGCGCGACACCTACGAGGATCAGTACGGTGCCATTACCTCGCTGACCTGGCGGCCACAGGTGGACTGGCTGCACGCCTTTGCGCTGGAAGGTGGCAGCGATGTGCAGAAGCAACAGAACCGCAGCGAACGCTACCGCACCGTGGAGCGTGTACGCCAGGCGCAGACACGCGACCAGGACTTCGACTTCAACACGGTCGGTGCCTACGTGCAGGCGGAGATCGAGCCGTTCGAATCGCTGAAGATCGTACCGGCCTACCGGGTGGACAAGATCAGTGGTGACTTCACCAACAAGATGACCGGGCAGGACTACGACATCAACGACTACGGGCTGATCAAGCAGCCCAAGCTCAGCATTGTCTATTCGCCGTGGAAGTTCGCCAGCGTCTACGCCAACTGGGGCCGAACCTTCCAGGTCGGGACGGGCGCCGCAGCCTACAAGGTGCCGCCGCGCAACGAGGACCTGGCCCCTTCGATCAACGAAGGCTGGGAAACCGGCATCAAGTTCACCCCGGCCAGCTGGGTCGATGGCCGCGTGGCCTATTGGCGTCAGGACGCCTCTGGCGAAGTGAGCCGTCGCCTGAACGACCCCAGCGGCGAGTCGGACAACGTCGGCGAAACACGCCGCTGGGGCTATGACCTGCAGGTCAACCTGCACCCGGACGAACGCACCGAGGTGTGGATGTCCTACTCCTGGCAGTACTCCAAGATCCTTGAGCCCAGCAGCGCGTTACCAGGCAGCAAAGGCCAGGAAATCGATCACGTGCCACACCATCTGTGGAACACCGGCATCAGCTACCAGGCCACTCCCGCGCTGCAGCTGACTGCCTGGGCGAACGGGCAGACCAACTACTACCTGGAGCGGGAGAACACCCAAGGTACGTATGGCGGCTACGTACTGATGAACCTCGGCGCGACGTACAAGCTCAGCGAAACCATGAGCGTGGACCTGCAGTTGAAGAACCTCACCAACCGCTACTACGAGTACGTGTGGTACGACCCGGACGGTGCGGATGCTTCCCTGCACTCCCCGGGTGACGGTCGTGCGCTGTATGCCGGGCTGACGTTGGACTTCTGAGTAACGGCCCCTGGGCCGATCGCGTCACGAACAAGTGACGCAACGCCTCAGCGCACCTTCGGCTGCCCCGGAGCCGGGATCACCTGCACCTGGCCATGTTCCACGCCGCGCTCAACCATCAATTGGCGAGACAACTCGCCAATTCGGCCGCTTTCGCCCTGCAGCACCGAGACCTCCAGGCAGTGGCCGGCATCCAGGTGCACATGCAGGGTGGATCGGGTCAGATCGTGGTGGGCGTGCAGGGTCTGGTTGAGCCGTCTGGGCAGTTCGCGGGTGCTGTGGTCGTACAGGTAACTGACCACGGCCACGCAGGCGGCATCGTCCGGCAAGGCTTCAGACTCGCGCATCCCCGCACGCAACAGGTCGCGGATGGCCTCCGAGCGGCCCTGGTAGCCTTGGGTCGCCACCCGCCGATCGATGACGTCGAGCAGCTCTTCATCCAGCGTGATGGTGATTCGTTGCATTCTGTAACTTCCGGTAAGATGATCTCACGTAGACATCATACCCACCGCACTTTAGCCTACGGCCTCCGTGAAAGTGGGGAACGCAGTGTGAAGCAGCAGCCTGGTAAACGAAAGCCCGCCCTGTGGGGCATCCTTCTTCTTGCTGCGTGCGCTGCTGCGCCGGCCAGCCGCGCCGCCGAGCAAGGGCCGCAGCTGGTGTACTCCTGGCCTGTGAATGCCGGGCCGCTCGACCCGCGTGGCTATTCCCCCAACCAGATGTACGCCCAGGCCATGGTCTATGAACCCCTGGTGCGCTATACCGCAGCGGGTACGCTGGAGCCATGGCTGGCTGAGGCCTGGCAGGTTTCGGACGACGGCAAGACCTACACGTTCACCCTTCGCGACGGCGTGCGCTTCAGCGATGGCACACCCTTCGATGCGCCCGCGGCCAAAGCCAACCTCGATGCCGTCCTGGCCAACACTCAGCGTCACCGCTGGATGGAACTGGTGACCACACTGGACCACGTTGAAGCGCCTGAGCGCCTGACCCTGCGCCTGATCCTCAAGCACCCTTACTACCCGACGCTGATGGAGCTGGCCCAGGTTCGCCCATTGCGCTTTGCCTCGCCTCAGGCCAAACCCGGCCAACCGGCCGGTACCGGCCCCTGGATACGCGCCGAATCACGCCTGGGCGAATACGACCGCTTCGTGCGCAACCCCCAGTACTGGGGGCCCAAGCCGGCCTACGGCGAGATCATGGTCAAGGTCATTCCAGACCCCAACAGCCGCGCGCTGGCCCTGCAGGCCGGCGAGGTCGAACTGATCCAGGGCGCCGCCGGCGAGATCACGGCCGGCACGTTCGTGCGCCTGCGTGACCAGGGCTATGCCACCGCACTGTCGGCACCGCTGGCCACCCGCACCCTGGCGATGAATACCGGCCGTGGTGCTACCCGTGATCTGGCGGTACGCCAGGCGATCAACGAGGCGGTGGACAAGCAAGCCATCATCGACAAGATTCTCTACGGCCTTGAGCCCCGGGCAGATACCCTGTTCGCCAGCAACATGCCCTACGCCGATATCGGCCTCAAGCCCTACCCTTACGACCCGGCGCGCGCCGCCCACGCCCTTGATGCTGCCGGGTGGACGCTGGCCCCAGGCGCGTCTGTGCGCAGTAAAGGCGGCGAACCCTTGGCCATCGAGCTGGTATTCCTCGGCACAAGTGCCTTGCAGAAGAGCCTGGCCGAAGTGCTGCAGGGCGAGCTGGCGAAAATCGGCATCCACTTCGACCTGCGTGCGGTTGAAGAAGGGGCTTTGGTGCGGCGCCAACGCGATGGCGACTTCGGCATGATCTTCGCCGACACCTGGGGCGCGCCCTACGACCCGCATTCGTTCGTCAGCTCCATGCGCTACGCCGGCCATGCCGACTACATGGCCCAACGTGGGCTGGCAATCAAGGACGAACTGGACAAGCGCATTGGCCAAGTGCTGGCCAGCACCGACGAACAGCAGCGTGCCGAGCAGTACCGCTTCATCCTCACCACCTTGCACGAACAAGCCGTCTACCTGCCCATCTCGCATCTCACGGCCATCAGCGTGCGCCGAGACTCGGTGGCCAAGGTCCAGTTCGGCAGCACCTTGTTCGATGTGCCGTTCGAAACCATGACGCCAAAACAGGGAGACTGACATGGTGCGCTACATCCTGTTGCGCCTGGCGCTGCTTGTGCCGGTCATGCTTGGCGCTTCGTTGCTGGTGTTCGTGCTGCTGCACCTGGGCAGCACGGACCCGGCGCTGGACTACCTTCGGCTTTCGCACATTCCACCGACCGACGCCGCCATTGCCGAAGTCCGCCATACCCTGGGGCTGGATCGTCCGCTGTATGCGCAATACCTGAGCTGGCTGTGGAACGCCGTGCATCTGGACTTCGGCATCTCCTACATCACCGGCCGTCCCGTGCTCGATGACCTGCTCTACTACCTGCCCGCCACCCTGCAGCTCGGCGGCCTGGCGTTAGCCTGCACGCTGCTGCTGTCGATCCCCTTGGGGCTGTTGGCGGCCCGCTGGCAAGGGCGCTGGCCCGACCACGCCGTGCGGGCGGTGACCTTCCTGGGGGTGTCCATGCCCAATTTCTGGCTGGCGTTTCTGCTGATAGCGCTTTTTTCCCTGTGGCTGGGCTGGCTGCCGCCGCTGGGGCGTGGGGGGGCCGGGCACCTGGTGATGCCGGTGCTGGCGATCGCCCTGATGTCGATGTCGATCAACGCCCGCCTGCTGCGTGCCAGCCTGCTGGATGCCGGCGGGCAGCGGCACGTTACCTATGCCCGTGCCCGCGGCCTGCCCGAACGGCATGTCTGGCGTGACCATATCCTGCGCAATGCCTGGCTGCCGCTGGTGACGGCCACCGGCATGCACATCGGCGAACTGATCGGCGGCGCACTGGTGATCGAGACGATCTTCGCCTGGCCCGGCGTTGGTCGTTTTGCGGTGTCGGCAGTGCTGAACCGCGACTTCCCGGTGATGCAGTGCTTCACCCTGCTACTGACCGGTCTGCTGATGATCTGCAACCTGATAGTCGATGTGTGCTACGCCTGGCTTGATCCTCGCAGCCGGCTGGAAGGGGTGAACGCATGAGTGTGCACGCTGCCCTGCGTCAGCCATTGCTGCTGCGCCGCCCCAGCCTGATGATCGGCCTGGCCCTGGTCGGCCTGCTGGCGGTGCTGGCGCTGTTCGGCCACTGGATCGCCCCGCATGACCCCGACCTGGTCGACCTCGGCCAGCGCCTGCAGGCGCCAGACGCCAGTCACTGGCTGGGCACAGACCACCTCGGGCGCGACCTGCTTTCGCGGTTGATCGTCGGCACGCGCCTGTCCTTGGGCAGCGTGATGCTGACCCTGGCGCTGGTACTGGCGCTGGGGCTCGCGGTCGGCGGTGTGGCCGGGTTCGTCGGTGGGCGCACCGACCTGCTGTTGATGCGCCTGTGCGACATGTTCATGACCTTCCCCACGCTGGTACTGGCATTTTTCTTCGTCACCTTGCTGGGCACTGGCCTGAGCAACGTGATCATCGCCATCGCCCTGTCCCATTGGGCCTGGTATGCGCGCATGGTGCGCGGCCTGGTGATTGCCCAGCGCGGCCGCGAATACGTATTGGCTTCACGCCTGGCCGGCGCTTCACGCTGGGCGCGGCTGCGCCAGCATGTGCTGCCCAATATCGCCGGCCCGTTGCTGGTGCTGGCAACCATGGACATCGGCCACATGATGCTGCACGTCTCCGGCCTGTCGTTCCTTGGCCTCGGGGTGGCGCCCCCCACCGCCGAATGGGGCGTGATGATCAACGACGCCAAGGAATTCATCTGGACGCAGCCACAACTGCTGCTGTTGCCAGGGCTGATGATCTTCTTCTCCGTGATGGCCTTCAACCTGCTGGGCGATGCGCTGCGCGACCGCCTGGACCCTGCACAGGTGCGCCATTGAATGAGTCCGTCGTTGCTTGAAATCCGTGGCCTTCGCATAGAAACCCAGGCCGGCGTGCTGGTGCATGGCGTTGACTTGCAGCTGCGCCGCGGCGAAGTCTGCACGTTGGTCGGTGCCAGCGGCTCGGGCAAATCCCTCAGCTGCCTTGGCTTGCTCGACCTGCTACCGCCTGGCCTTGCCCGCACCCAAGGACAACTGCTGCTCGACGGCCAGCCGCTGGCTGCAAGCAGTGTCCGAGGTCGCCTGGCCAGCCTGGTGCTGCAAAACCCGCGCAGCGCCTTCAACCCGGTGCGCAACATGGCCAGCCATGCCATCGAAACGCTCAGGCAGCGAGGCATTACCGGCGCGGCAGCACGGGCGCGCATGGCCCACTGCCTGGATGCTGTCGGCCTGGCAGACCCTGAGCGGGTGCTGCAATCGTTCGCTTTTCAGCTCAGCGGCGGCATGCTGCAAAGGATGATGATCGCCCTGGCGCTGATGGCCGAAACCCCATTCCTGCTGGCAGACGAACCCACCAGCGACCTCGATGCCCTGAGCCAGGCGCGTTTTCTCGACCTGCTGATGGAGTTGGTGCAGGTGCATGGGCTGGGGGTATTGCTGGTGACCCACGACATGGGGGTGGTAGCGCGCTGTGCAGACCAGGTCGCGGTGATGGAGGCCGGCCGCATTGTTGAATGCCAACCGGCCCATGAGCTGTTCCAGCGCCCCGCCAGTGCCACTGCCCGCACCCTCCTCCACGCCCACCAAGTCCTTTGCCGGAGCCAACCATGAGCCTGCTGCACGTCCACCACGTTGGCCACCGTTATCGTACAGGGGGGCTGCTGCGCAAGCGCGGTTGGCTGCAGGTACTCGACGGTATCGACCTGCAACTGCACGCTGGCGAATCCATCGGACTGCTCGGCAGCAGCGGCAGCGGCAAAAGCACACTCGCACGGCTGCTGCTCGGGCTGGAAAAACCGGCCCAGGGCCAGGTGAGCTTTGCCGGGCAGGATGTCAGCCAGCTCAAAGGTGAGCAGGCGCGCGCCTTTCAGCGCACGGTGCAATTGGTGTTCCAGGACGCCCCTGGCGCTTTCAACCCGCAGCGCAGCATCGGCTGGAGCATCGCCGAGCCGCTGCGCCACCTGACCGACATGGATGAAGCCGCCCGGCAGGCGCGCACCCTTGCACTGCTGGAGGAAATGGGCCTGCGCGCCGAGCATGCCCAACGCCTGCCGCAACAGTTGAGTGGCGGCCAGTTGCAGCGTGCCAACATCGCCCGGGCGCTGGCCGCCTCGCCACAGCTGGTAGTGCTCGACGAAGCGTTGTCGAACCTCGACCGGCTGTTGCAGTTGCAGGTCCTGCAGCAGCTGGAAGCGCTACGCCAGCGCAGCGGCACCGCTTTCGTGCTGATCAGCCATGACTTGAGCCTGGTGCAGTACTTCTGCCAGCGGGTCGTGCTGCTACACGGCGGGCGCATCGTGGAGGAACGCCCCGTGACGCACGACCTGTGCTTTGCGCACCCCGTAGGCCGGCAGTTGCAGTCGGCGGTGTTGCCTGCACGCCCGCAGAAGAGGCCATCGCCGCAAGGCCTGCCAACAGTTGCACACTGACACCACCTGGCTTTCGG
Source organism: Pseudomonas sp. KCJK9058 (assembly GCF_046230975.1). NCBI lineage: Bacteria > Pseudomonadati > Pseudomonadota > Gammaproteobacteria > Pseudomonadales > Pseudomonadaceae > Pseudomonas > Pseudomonas sp. KCJK9058. The sequence continues at coordinate 24,415 of NZ_JBJJLR010000022.1, read as the reverse complement.
ATTCTCGGAAAACAGTCTATGTTCGCGATACTGATCTGCGCGGACAGCCGTGCGCAGCCAAGGCCGACTTCGATCAAGGAAGCGATCCATGCAACGACGTGAAATGCTGAAAACCGTCGCAGGTGCCGTAGCCGTGGCGATGACCAGTTCTGCACTGGCCGCCACTCATGAGCACGCACATCAACATGACCATGGCACTGCCGGCGCCAGGCCGTTTGCCGGGCTGATAGACAGCAGCAGCGATTGCCAGAAGACCGGTGAGGCGTGCCTGGCGCACTGTCTGGTACTGCTTGGTCAAGGTGACACGCAAATGGCGGCCTGTGCCCAGTCCGTCAGCGAACTGCTGGCTACCTGCAGTGCCTTGATGAAGCTGGCCCTGCAAGGCTCCCGCTTCACGCCGGCCATGGCCAAGGTGGCCGCTGATGTCTGTGCCAGTTGTGAAACGCAGTGCCGCAAACACGAAAACGAGCATCCCGAATGCAAGGCCTGTGCAGACTCCTGCGCTGCCTGCCTGAAGGAATGCAAGGCCCTGGCCGCCTGATCCCGCGGCCAGTCGTTGATCAACATTGTCGTGACACTGCCGCAACGCTTGCTGACGCTGGCGCTCAATCGTGGCGAACGGCGTCACACATGAACGCCAGAAGGCTTTTCCAGGGCGCCGGCAAAGTGCCAGAATCTGCTACCGTTCCCCAGTGGCGTCACCAGCCATGACAAACCTTGATCCCCGCGATGAAATAGCGCGCTCCGTACGGACGGATCGGCTCGAACAGCTGTTCGTCCAGTCAGCGCCTGCGGTGCTTGGCAGCTTCCTGGCCGCCGTAATGCTGTGCTGGTTGGGCTGGGAGCGTTTCGACCCGCACAGGGTCATGGTCTGGATGACGCTATTGGGCCTGTCGACCGGCGTGCGTACCGCCATGTTCTTCGCCTATCTGCGAGCACCCGCCAACCAGCGCACGGCCGAACGCTGGGAGTGGCGTTACTGGGTCACGCTGATGCTGTCGGCGGCTATCTGGGGCTGGGGCGCCTTTGCCGTAATGCCCGCCAACGACGCGCTGGGGCAGACGCTGATCATGCTGTTTGCCGTCGGCATGTCTGTCAGCGCGGTGTCATGCTACTCCTCCTACCGCAACATGACCCTGGTGTCGATGGGCCTGGTCTTGCTGCCTTCTACGGGCTGGCTACTGCTGCAACCTTCCACGCTGCAACAAGGGATAGCCTTGGCGGTATTGGTGTTTGCCTGGTTCGTGGTCAGCGCGACGCGAAGCCTGTCCTCGGCATTGACGACGGCCTGGCGCCTGAAACACGAAATGCAACGCGCGCATCGGCTGGCCATGGTGGCCTCGTGCACGGACGAACTGACTGGCCTGAACAACCGACGTGCTTTTTTCGACAACGCGTCGACGCAGCACGCCCGGTGCAAGGACGCAGGTGCATTCATGGCCGTGTTGATGCTGGACGTCGACTATTTCAAACAGATCAACGACACGTTCGGGCATGCCGCAGGCGACCAGGTGCTGCAGCGCATCGGTGCAGCGATCAGTGCCAGCCTGCGTGACAACGACATTGCCGGCAGGCTGGGCGGCGAGGAGTTCGCCATCCTGCTGCCCAATACGCCGCCAGACACGGCGATTGAGGTTGCCGAGTGCCTGCGGGCCCTGATAGCCAAACTGCGTGTGAATGATGAACACCCGGTCACCGCAAGCATAGGTTTAGCGTTCGCGAAGGCCCCTGCCTCTGAGCTCGGCGCCTTGCTCAGCAGTGCAGACAGCGCCATGTACCTTTCCAAGGTATCGGGCCGTAACCGGGTCACGGTCGCCGAACCAGAGCAGGAGGCATTGCGCAAGCAGCACTAGCTCCCCAAGGAAGCGCTATGCAGGGTCCTGGGCCGCAGCCTCACCCGGCTCCGGGCGTTGCGTGCGGGTTCGGTGTTTCAGCAGCGCACGTGCCGCCAACGCCGCGAGCACCAGACCCGGAGCCGCAGCCATCAGCAGCCCTCCCGCACCTGCGCCTGCTGCAAGGATCTGCCCAGCCGCCAGAGGGCCGGCCATGGAACCCAGGCGCCCCACCGCCACCGAGGCGCCCAAGCCCGTCGCGCGCACCTGGGTCGAATACAGCGTCGGCGCCAGCGCGTACAGCACCAACTGGCCACCAATGGCGCAATACCCCGCAGTGAACCCGGCCAGCAACATCAGACCAAAACTGCTCGACAGCCCCAGCCCTGCCAACGACGCCAGCATGCCGGCGTAGGCGATCAATACCGCCCGCCCGGCAAACCCACGGTCCATCATCCGACCGGTCAGGAACGATCCAGCCGCCCCACCCAGGTTGAACAGGATCTGCACGGCGCCCGCCTGCGGCCGGCTGAAGCCTTGGCCGATCAACAGCGATGGCAGCCAGTTGAGCAGCATGTACAACACCGTCAAGGTGAAGAAACATGCCACCCACAGCAACAGCGTGCGGCTTGCCTGCTGCGGCCCGAACAGTTGGGTAAGCACACCTTCACTGCCAGCCTTGGCAACGCCTTGGGCACGGAATGCCTGGGACTCTTTCAGCCAGATCATCAGCACGAAGGCGATCACGATCGGTGCGATGCCGCCGACGTAGAACACCGTACGCCAACCGTCGCCCACGCCGGCCATGCCGATCAGCGACGCAACCGCCCCGCCCAGCGGCACACCACAGTAAGTCAGGCTGACCGCCGTGCTCCGCAGACGCTCAGGCGCCGCCTCGCTGGCCAGGGCGATCAGGATTGGCAACGCCGCCCCCAGCCCGAGCCCTGTCATCAGCCGCGCGATCAACAGCGAATCGTAGGTCTGGGCATGGGCGGTCCCTAGCGAGAAGCCGCCAAACAGCAGCACCGCCACGATCAGGATCGCTTTGCGGCCAAAGCGGTCTGCCAGCCAACCGCCGATCAGCGCGCCGGGCAGCAACCCCAGCAACCCGGCACTGAATACCCAACCGAGCATGGCAGGGGTCAGGTTGAATGCCTTGGCCATGTGCGGCGCGGCAATGCCGGTGGCCTGCAGGTCCAGCCCTTCCAGCAAGGCAACGAGAAAACACAAGCCGATGGTGAGCACGGCCTTGCCCGATGACGCGGATGAATGATGCATGTGTGGCCCTCTGTTGTTGTTATCGGTCGGGTGGTCAAAGGCGGAACGTGGCACGTACTGAGACGAACGACGAATCTTCGCCGCCAGCCTCCTTGATGGCCGTGCCCACGTCGTAGTACTTCAGGTCAAGGTCCAGGGTCAGGTTGGGAGTGGCAAGCCAGCGCGTGCTGGCGCGGTAGATGGTACCGACATGGCGACCCGTGCCGCGGGTGTTGGCCAACATACTCATGCCGGGCATGTACACGCCGTCTTCCTCACGCTGTTTCCACACTTCGAAGATGCCGGGCTCGATGCGCAGCGTGCGCCAGGGCGAGAAGCCGAAGGTCGGCCCCACCACGATGATGTTGCTCAGGGTGGTGAGGCTGGCTTCGCCATAGACACCATTGCGTGGGTAAAGCGGGTCGAAGGTGCCGACTTTTCCGTCGCCCAGGTCACTGTCGCCGCTTGCGGCATCGATGCGCATGGCCAGGCGCGGTTGCCAGGGGTGGGTGAAGGTGAAGCCGCTGTCGCTCGACAGCGCCCAGGCGCGGATCGACGCGTTGCCCAGGTGGCCGGTCTGCCCGACAAGGTTCCAGCTCCAGTCCAGTGCCTGATGGCGGCCGAACAGCCGCGTGCCGAAAGTGTAGCGCTGCTCGTCACCCGACTCGCCGGCCAGGCTGCGGTCGTCGGTTTCCAGGCCAAAGGCTAGCAGGTCCATGTTCCACGACGCCGACAGCGGCAAGGTGCCGTAAAGGCCGTAGAACTTGATATTGTTGTTGCTGCCATCGTCCCAACTGTCTTCACCGGTTTTCAGCGGGCGCACAGCGAATGCATCCAGCTTGCGTCCGTCCTTGAGGTTGAGGCTGGCGCGCACGCCGTCGAAGCTCAGGCGGATGTTCGGCGCGTCGCGGTAGGTGACCAACACCTGGTCGCCGAAGCCCATCTCCTGGCGACCTACGCGTGTGGTATAGCGCCCGGCGGCGAAATCGTGGTTGAAATCGACGAAGGCCTGTCGCACTTCATTGCGGCTTTCATCATTGGGCGAGTACAAGTCCTTGCCGAAGGCACGGGTATTCTCGACCTGGACGAAGGTACGCACGGCATCGTCGAACAGGTGCAGGTCGGCATGGGCCTGCAGCCGTTGCTGCAGATAGGAATCGTCGTTCAGCCCGCGCAGGCCAAAGAAGGGTTTGTCCGAAGCATCGGCCCGGTAGCGGGCCTCAGCCCCGAGTTGCAGCCAGGCCGACTCTGACAGCCGATGGTAGCGCAGGCCATCGAAGGGGGCAGTGGCCTTGGCGGGGTCGTCGAGAAAGCGGTAGTCCTCGATCCAGCGAGGGGCCCCTGGCCTCCCCGGCCGGCTCTCTTCAAGCGGGCTGGCCGCGTAGGCGGACTGGCACAGCGAAAGCACCATGAGGGGCAGGCATACCCCGTTCAACGGCTTGATCATCAGAATTTCCCTTCACTTGTTTTTATAATTGTTCTTACAAACTGGATAACTCTATTAACGATTATTTTTGTTAACCATATGCGCCGTCAATAGCGTTTTGCCGTGTACAAGGAATGATCAGCATCAAGCGTTCGCTAATCGCACACTTCTGCAGCGAGCGGCTGCGGCATTCATTCATCCGTCGCTAGAATCCAGTGGCGTGCTGTCTATTCAGAGGCCATGCGCAAAATTCGAGTCCATTACAAAAACAAGAGTCCCCCCATGAATTGCCTCCGCCCCCTTGCCGCCCTCGGCGTGCTCATGCTCGGTGCCAGCCACGCCATGGCCGCACCAACCGTTAAACAACCAAACATTCTGCTGGTGGTCGCTGATGACCTCGGCTTCTCCGACCTGTCGGCCCTGGGCAGCGAAATCCAGACGCCCAACCTGGACAAACTGTTGGCCGACGGCCGCCTGATGCTCGATTTCCATGCCGCGCCCAGTTGCTCGCCGACGCGGGCGATGCTGATGTCCGGCAACGACCCACACCTGGTCGGGTTGGGCATGATGTCGGAGACGCGCAAGCGCCTACCGGCCGGCGCAGAGGTACGCGCCGGCTACGAAGGCGTGCTCGGTGCCAATGTCGCGACCCTCGCCGAACTGCTGCACGACGCCGGCTACCGCACCTACATCGCCGGCAAATGGCACCTGGGCATGCAACCGGCCCAGCAGCCACACAACCGCGGCTTCGACCAGGCCTACGTGCTGCTCGAAGGCGGCGCGGCGCACTTCAAGCAGGCCAACATGGACCTGCAGTCGAACTACAGCGCCACCTATCGCCACAACGGCGAGCCGATCACGCTGCCCGACGACTTCTATTCCACCACCTGGTACACCGACCGCCTGATCGACGCGATCGACCAAGGCAAGGCCAGCAACAAACCTTTCTTCGCCTTTGCCGCCTACACCGCGCCGCACTGGCCGCTGCAGGCGCCGGATGCGTACCTGGCGCAGTACCGAGGCCGCTACGACCAAGGCTACGAAGTCATCGCCCACGAGCGCCTGAAGCGCCAGCGCGAAGCCGGCCTGGTGCCCGCCGACTTCCCCTTGCAAGCACAACTGGAAGGCGTGCCGAGCTGGGCATCGCTGAGCGATGAACAAAAACGCCAGTCCGCGCGCACCATGGAGGTATACGCCGCCATGGTCACGGCGCTGGACGCCGAGGTGGGGCGCCTGGTGGAACACCTGCGCAAGACCGGCGAGCTGGAAAACACGATGATCCTGTTCATGTCCGACAACGGTCCGGAGAACGCCACCCGTGTCGACCCCGAGTGGATCAAGGCAAACTTCGATAACCGCCTGGACAACTACGGCCGCCGCGATTCGTTCCTGATGATCGGCTCGGCCTGGGCCCAGGTCAGCGCCCTGCCCAGCCGTCGCTACAAGATGACCACCTACCAGGGCGGCATCCGCGTACCGGCCTTCGTCTACTACCCGGCCACCATCAAGGCCGGCCGCAGCGAAGAGCTGGCCAGCGTCCGCGACATCATGCCGACCCTGCTGCAACTGGCCGGTGCGCCGATGCCCGGCGTCAAGTACCGCGACCGCGATATCGTGCCGCCGCAAGGCACATCGGCGCTGAACTACCTGCAAGGCAAGGACAGCCAGATCCACGCCCATGACGAAGCCCTGGGGTGGGAAATCAACGGCAACGCCTCGTTGCGCAAGGGCCCGCTGAAGCTGGTGTGGGATGCCACCGACAGCAAGCCGAGCTGGCACTTGTATGACCTGCGCAAGGACCCTGGCGAGCACCATGACATCGGCGCAGGGCACCCCGAGCAGGTGGCGCTGATGCTGCGCGACTGGAAGGCTTATGCCCAACGCGGCAACATCGCGATCGATGCCGACGGCCGTCCGGCCAGCCCGATCCAGGTCAAGCAGCAATGATCGCCCGGGCAGCCGGCTGCGCAGCACTCGCCGCCGGCCTGCTCGCCGCCTATGCCGTGTGGCCGCAAGCCCCGGCGCCGGCGCTGCTGTGCACGGGCTACAGCGGCCTGCCCGCGCAGCGCCAAGGCCCTTGGCGGGACGGCATGGTGCACGTGCCGGGCGGCGAGTTCAGCTTTGGTTCAAGCCGCTTTTACGACGAAGAAGGCCCGCCTCACCCCGCCAAGGTGTCCGGCTTCTGGATTGACGTGCATCCGGTCACCAACGCCCAGTTTGCGCGCTTCGTCAAGGCCACCGGGTATGTCACCCATGCCGAGCGCGGTACCCGTATCGAGGACGACCCTGCCCTGCCCGACGCGCTGCGGGTACCGGGTGCGATGGTGTTTCATCAGGGTGCGGACGAGCTCAGCCCCGGCTGGCAGTTCGTGCCCGGCGCCAACTGGCGACACCCGCAAGGGCCGGGCAGCAGCCTGGCCGGGCTGGACAATCATCCGGTGGTGCAGATCGCCCTGGAAGATGCCCAGGCCTATGCCCGCTGGGCAGGCCGCGAACTGCCCAGCGAGGCGCAGCTGGAATACGCCATGCGCGGCGGCCTGACCGATGCCGATTTCAGCTGGGGTACCACCGAGCAGCCCAAGGGCAAGCTCATGGCCAATACCTGGCAGGGTCAGTTCCCTTATCGCAATGCGGCGAAGGATGGTTTTACCGGTACATCACCCGTGGGCTGCTTCCCGGCCAACGGCTTTGGCCTGTTCGATGCCGGCGGCAATGTCTGGGAGCTGACTCGCACGGGCTATCGGCCAGGCCATGACGCACAGCGCGACGCCAAGCTCGACCCCTCAGGCCCGGCCCTGAGTGACAGCTTCGACCCGGCAGACCCCGGCGTGCCGGTGGCGGTAATCAAAGGCGGCTCGCACCTGTGTTCGGCGGACCGCTGCATGCGCTACCGCCCCTCGGCACGCCAGCCGCAGCCGGTGTTCATGACGACCTCGCACGTGGGTTTCAGAACGATTCGGCAATGAAGGGCACCGGCGTGGCGGCCGGGTCGATGGCCGCCACCTGCCGTTCGAGGTCGGGCAGCAGGTAGCCGAGGAAGAACCCAACGCTTTCCTGCTTTTCCCGGCGCTGCGCCGCCCCCAATGGCAACGCCTGGATGCAGCGCGCGCTGCGGGCCCAGGCGAAGGCCTGCAGCACCGTTGCGCACAACTGCAGGAAGTCGCCTGCGGCGCGGTACGGAAATTCGGGATCGCCCGCGGTCATCGACAGCACCTTGGCCAGCGCTGCCTCCAGCGTGTCGCACGCACTGCCCAACGCGGTGGCAGCTGCGCCAGCGTCCGCAGCGGCCTCGGTACGCAACTCACCCAACAGCAGGGCGAACCCTTCCCCCCCATCGCCCAATACCTTGCGCAGCATCAGGTCGTTGGCCTGTATTTCGTTGGTGCCTTCGTAGATCATCGCGATGCGGCTGTCGCGCAAGGTCTGCTCGATGGCAAACTCCTGGGTGTAGCCATAGCCACCCAACACCTGCAAGGCCTTGCTTGCCAGGATGAACCCCTGCTCGGTGAAGGCCGCCTTGACGATGGGGGTCAGCAGCGCCGCCAATGTCGCGGCCTTCGCCCGTTGTGCAGGCTCGACGGCGGCGACGGCGATATCCAGCCACTGGGCCGTCCAGTAGGCCAGCGCGCGCATCCCCTCGGTACGCACCCGCAACTCCAGCAAGACCCGACGCATGGCCGGGTGCAGGTGGATCGGGTCGGCGCCCTGGGCGACCCCCTTGGCCCGCCCCGGGGCAGTCATCTGGCGCCGCTCCAGGGCATAGTCGCGGGCCTGTTGCCAGGCGGCCTCGGCATGCCCCAGCCCTTGCAGGCCAACATGCAGCCGCGCGGAATTCATCATCACGAACATCGCCGCCAGGCCGCCATGGGGCTGGCCTATCAACCAGCCCCGGGCCCCCTCCAGGCGCAGTGCGCAGGTGGCGCTGCCACGGATGCCCAGCTTGTGTTCCAGGCCGTCGCAGTACAGTGTATTGCGCTGGCCATCCTCCAGCCATTTCGGCACCAGCAACAGCGAGAGCCCGCGGTTGCCGGGCGGCGCATCCGGCAACCGGGCCAACACCAGGTGGAGTATGTCGCGGGTCAGGTCGTGTTCGCCGCCAGAGATGAACAGCTTGTTGCCACTGACCGCGTAGCCACCGTCGCCCAGGGGCACGGCGCGGCAGCGCAACAGGCTTAGATCGCTGCCGGCCTGGGGTTCGGTCAGGCACATGGTAGGCAGGGTGGCACCACTGACGATGCCCGGCAGATAGCGCGCCTGTAGCTCGGCGGATGCATGGGCTTTCAGGCACAGGTAGGCACCGTGGGCAATGCCGGTGTACATGGCCCAGCCGTGGTTGCTGCCGAACAGCATCTCTTGCAAGGCCGCCTCCAGCACTAACGGCAGCCCTTGGCCGCCAAGCGCCGGGGCGCATGCCAGCGACGGCCAGCCACCGTCGACGTAGGCGCGATAAGCCGCCGGGAATCCGTCCGGGGTGCGTACCTCCCCGCCCTCCATCTGGCAGCCCTGGCGATCGCCCGAACTGTTCAAAGGGGCCAGCACCTGCTCGCAGAAACGGGCCGCCTCTTCCAGTACCTGGGCCGCCAGGTCGAGGTCGACGTCGGCATATGCCGGTAATTGCGTCCAGGCCTGATCGGCCCGCAGCCAGTGTTGCAGGACGAACTGCATGTCGCGCAGGGGCGCCTTCCAGGTCATCGGATACCTCCGGGTCAGGCAACGAAATGAGGGTTTTCGATCAGCAGCGCCATGCCTTGGCCACCGCCGATGCATGCCGCTGCGATGCCATAGCGCAAGTTGCCGTCGCGCAATTGACGGGCCAAGGTGTGGACCAGGCGCAGGCCTGTAGCGGCCAATGGGTGACCAAGGGCGATAGCGCCGCCATGGACATTGAGCTTGTCCACATCGAGTTCGAGCGCCTGGGCCACCGCCAGCACTTGGGCGGCCTGGGCCTCGTTGATTTCCAGGCGGTCGATCTGCTCCAGGCGCAGGCCGCTGCGCTCGAGCAGCAAGGTAATGGCCGGCGCCGGCCCGATGCCCATGAGGCCGGGCGGCACGCCAACAGCCGTGGCCATCAGCAAGCGCGCCAAAGGCGGATGAGTGCAATCGGAGTAGCGCGTGACCAAGGCTGCCGCCGCGCCATCGACCACCGCGCAACTGTTGCCAGCCGTCTGCACGCCACCGGCGTGCACCGGGCGCAGCCGAGACAGTGCGGCGGCATCGGTAGGCCTCGGGTGGCTGTCCTGGCTGACCTCACTCACGCCACGCGGCAATGCAATGCCGCGTGGCTGGCAGCCTTCTGCCTCCAGTGCCTGCGCGGTGACGCTGACGATTTCCTCGTCGAACCAGCCCTGCGCCTGGGCTTGCAGGGCCCGCTGATGGCTGCGCAGGGCCCACGCGTCCACCGTTTCACGAGCGAGGCCATAGGCACGGGCCAGGTTTTCCGCAGTACCGATCATGTCCACGCCGGCAGCCGGGTCGTACAGGGCTTCCCAGAGAAAGTCCTTGAACCCGACCGGCGCCCCCAGGCGAAAACCGCCCCGGTGTTCATAGGCCGCGATCGGATTGCGCGACATCGACTCCGCGCCCACGCACAGCACCTGGCGGGCGCCACTGCGCAGCTGTTCACCGGCCTGACGCAACAGTTCAAGGCCCGTGCCACAGATGCGCTGCACCGCCAGTGCCGGTACCGCCTGCGGCACGCCACAGTAGAGGCCGACATGGCGTGGCAGCATGTAGGCGTCGAAGCTGGCCTGGGCCATGCTGCCGGCGAGCACACTGTCTACCGCCTGAGGGGCGGCAGCTGCACGTGCCAGCACCGCGCGGCCAGCCTGAATGCCCAGGTCGATGGGCGAGATCGCGGCCAATGCGCCACCCAGGTCGACCCAGGGCGTACGCACCATCTGGACGATGGCCGTGTCCTCGAAGACGGTGCACAGCCCGGCCGCACTCAAGGCCGCACCTTGGCGTGCAATGCGTCGGGGTCTTCGCCACGGTACAGCGCCTCGACCTGAGCGGCGCGCCGCTGCAGCACGGCGCGCTGATTGATCGAGCCCTTGTCGGTGATTTCACCGGCGTCGATCGACGGCGGCTCGGCCAGCAGCGACAGCCATTCGATACGGCTGGCGTTGCCCTGGGCATCGCGGTTCAAGCGCTCCAGCCAGTCAGCGAACCAACTGCGCACGGTGTCGTTGGCCAGCACCTGCGCATCGCTGGCATCCTCTGCCAGCCCGGCCAGGCGCCGACACTCGGGCAGACGCGGGAACACCAGCAGGCCCAGGCATTCACGGTCCGGCGCGGTGACCACGATGTCCTGTACGTAAGGCGAGCCCTCCAGCACTGCGCGGTTGCGCAGCGGCCCGACACTGACGAATACCCCGGACGAAAGTTTGAAGTCCTCAGCGATACGGCCATCGAACATCAGGCCAAGCTCGGGATGCCTGGCATCGGCCAGCTTCAACGCGTCGCCCGAACAGTAGAAACCCTCCTCGTCGAACGCCTCGGCGGTCTGCTGCGGCGAGCGCCAGTAGCCCGGCATGATATGCGGGCCACGGAAGCGCGCCTCGAGCTTGTCACCCACCGGCACCAGCTTCACTTCGCAGCCAGGTGCCGGCAGCCCGACATAGCCGGCCATCGACAACGGCCCGGTGGTGAAGGTGCACGATGGCGAGGCTTCGGTCATGCCAAGGCCGGCCATCATGCGTATGCGTTCGCCGCAGTGTTGCTCGGCTATGCGGTCCAGCCGGTCCCAGACGCTTTGCGACAGGCCTGCGGCGGCAAAGAAGAACAGCTTGATGCGGGCAAAGAACACCTCGCGCAGCGCGGGGTCCTGCTCCAGTGCCTTGACCAGTTCCTCCCAGCCCTTTGGTACGGTGAGGTAGGCCGTGGGGGAAATCTCGCGCAGATTGCGCAAGGTCTCGGCGAAGCCTTGCGGGGTCGGCTTGCCGGCGTCCAGGTAGAAACTGCCCCCGTTGTAAAGCACGATGCCGAGGTTGTGGCTACCGCCGAACGTGTGGTTCCACGGCAGCCAGTCCACCAGCACCGGCGGCTCCTCGACGAACGTCGGAAAAGTCTGCAGAAGCATCTGCTGATTGGCGCACAGCATGCGCTGGGTGGTGATCACCGCCTTGGGCAGCTTGGTCGAGCCCGAGGTGAAGAGGAATTTGGCGATGGTGTCCGGCCCGGTGGCGGCGAAAGCCGCATCGGCCGCCGCCAGGTCACCCGGTTGCAACAGGCTGTCGAAGCTTATATGGGGGCGACCTGCGACCTGGCCACGCACGCTGATCACGCCGACCGAATCGTCCAGCACCGCCTCGAAGGCGCGCTGGAACGGCTGGCTGTCGCTGACGAAGATCACTCCGGGGGTGAGCACCTCGCAGACATGGCGCAACTTGGCGAAGTCTTGCGACAACAGCGCGTAGGCCGGCGACACCGGGCAATAGGCAATACCGGCATACATGGCGCCGAGGGCGATTTGCAGGTGTTCGATGTCGTTGCCGGAAAGCAGCGCCAGCGGGCGCTCGGCACTGAGGCCCAGTCCTAGCAAGTTGGCGGCGATGGTGCGCACATCGGCGAGCATCTGCACGTAGCTGATCGAACGCCAGGCACCGTCTGCCTGGCGTGCCGCGATGAAAGTGGTGTCCGGGCGCACCTGGGCCCAATGCACCAGGCGCTCGAGCAGGCGCGCCGGCAGCGGCGCCAGTGGCTCGACAGGTTGCATGCGCAGCACGTCGTCGATGTGGCTGACCTGCACCTGGGGATGCCCGATGGCCACCTGGCGGTAGCGCGGACGTTGGCCAGGGTCGGTCGACCCTGAGCGGGCTTCGTTATTCACGCAGGTTGCTCCTTGTTCTTGTTGTACATCCTGCCGCCGCCCGATATGACCGGGCGGCGGTCATCTTGCCGGAGGTCTGGGCCTGCCGCGGCTAGATGGGATAGTGACGCGGGCCGTGCTGGAGGGTAACCCAGCGCAACTGGGTGAACTGATCGATGGCCGTGCGGCTACCGAAGCTGCCATAGCCGCTGGACTTGACCCCGCCAAACGGCATCTGCGCTTCATCGTGAACGGTCGGGCCGTTGATATGGCAGATACCCGACTCCACCCGTTGGGCCAAGGCCAGGGCGCGGCTGGTGTCGCGGCTGAAAATGGCCGATGACAAACCGAACTCCGAGTCGTTGGCCAGCTGCAGCAAGGCTTCGTCGCCTTCGGCGCGCAGTACCACCGCCACCGGGCCGAAGGACTCCTCGCGGTACAGGCGCATGCTGGCATCGACGTTGTCGAGCAAGGTCGGTTGCAGGATGCTGCCTTCCAGCTGACCGCCGCTGACCAGGCGCGCGCCCTTGGCCACGGCATCGTCGATCAGTGCCTTGATGCGCTCGCCGGCCGCTGCGCTGACAAGCGAGCCGAGCACCGAGGTGCTGGCTTGCGGATCACCTGCACGCAGCCCGGCGATCTTCGCCGCCAGCTTGTCGACGAAGGCGTCGGCAATACGGCTGTCCACCACAAGGCGCTCGGTGGACATGCAGATCTGCCCCTGGTTGAAGTAGGCACCGAAGGCCGCCGCTTCGACCGTGGCGTCCAGGTCGGCATCGTCGAGCACCAGCAAGGGCGCCTTGCCGCCCAGTTCGAGCAGGGCCGGCTTGAGGTGGCGGGCCGCCAGTTCGCCGACGATGCGCCCGACGTGCGTCGAACCGGTGAAGTTGACCCGGCGTACCGCAGGGTTGGCGATCAGCCGCTCGACGATGGCCGGGGCATCCTGCGGCGCATTGCTGATGACATTGACCACGCCGTCGCCGATGCCTGCATCGTGCAGCACCTGGCCGATCAGCCGATGGACCGCCGGGCTCAGCTCCGAGGCCTTGAGCACCACGGTGTTGCCGCAGGCCAGCGGCATGGCAATGGCACGCGTGGCCAGTATCACCGGGGCGTTCCACGGTGCGATGCCCAACACCACGCCGCAGGGCGCGCGCAGGGCCATTGCGAAGCTGCCGGGAACGTCCGAGGGGATCACTTCACCGGTGATCTGCGTGGTCATGGCTGCAGCCTCGCGCAGCATGTTGGCGGCCAACTTCACGTTGAAGCCATACCAGTTGGCCATGGCCCCGGTTTCACCGGCGGCGGCGATGAACTCGGCGGCCCTCGCCTGCAACAGATCAGCGCCTGCCAGCAAGCGGCTGCGCCGCTCGCCCGGTGCCAGGGCGGCCCAGGCCGGAAACGCCGCGCTGGCAGCAGCCACCGCGGCATCGGCATCGGCCAGTGTGGCGGCGGCAGCCTGCGACACCACCTCGCCAGTCACCGGGTTACAGCGCTCGAAGGTTCGTCCATCGCTGGCGGGGCGCGACTGCCCGCCAATCAGCAAAGGCACCTGCAACATGCTCATTCCTCTTGTTGTCGTTATAGAGAAATACCCGCGGGCTTTGGCGCGGCACACCGTCGCCCGCGGTGCGACTCAGCGCTTGTAGGCCTGCAGGCCTGGCTTGATGCTCTTGTCGTCGAGGAACTGCTTCATGCCCTGCTCGCGGCCGCCAGTAGTGTCCAGCAGGCGCGACTGGTCGAGCTTGGCGTAGAGGTAGTCTTCGTTCTGTTCCCAGGTCAGCTCGCGGCAGCGCTTGAAGCCATTCTTCGCGGCGCGCAGCACCACCGGGTTCTTTTCCAGCAGGTTCAGCGCCAACTCGCGGGTGGTTTCACGCAGCTCGGCCAGCGGCACACTGTCGTTCACCAGGCCCATCTCGGCAGCCTTGCGACCATCGAAGGTCTTGCCGGTCATGATGTAGTACAGCGACTGACGATGGCCAACGGTATCGGCCATGGCCTTGCTGACCAGATTGCCAGGCGGGATGCCCCAGTTGATTTCCGACAGGCCGAAGGTCGCTTCGTTGGCGCAGATCGCCAGGTCGCATGCCACCAGTGGGCTGAAGCCGCCGCCGAAGCACCAGCCGTTGACCATGGCGATGGTCGGTTTGGCATACAGACGCAGCAACTTCCATTGCCATTGCGAGGCTTCGCGACGAATCTTTTCCTGGAGGATTTCCGGGCCGGCGTCCACCTCGCGGAAGTACTCCTTCAGGTCCATGCCGGCGGTCCAGGACTCGCCGGCACCGGTCAATACCAGCACGCCAGCGTCAGCGTCCTGTTCGAGGGTTTCCAGCACGTCGACCATTTCCCGGTTCAGGGTGGGGCTCATGGCATTGCGTTTTTCCGGGCGATTGAGGGTCACCCAGGCGATGCCCGCTTCCAGTTCGACCTTCACGGTGGTCCAGCGGCCTTCATATTTGCTCATGGTTCTGCACTCTTGTTGTTCGAGGTGATGGGGCCACGCTAACGGGTCAAATTAGTTATGTCAATTAACCATTAACAAATTTATCTTTAACCCATGGGTAGGCGCGCTGCCTTTTTCCAAAGCCTCTCTAGCCGAATCGCATAAGGACAGGCAAAATAGGTAACTTTATTACCCATGATCGAGGAGCATGAACCCTGATGGCTAGGTCTGCCCGTAGTACCGACGACGCTTGCGTGGCTGCTCCTGTGGGAGAAGGGGTGCTTGAAGACTTGATCGGCTACGCCTTGCGACGCGCGCAATTGAAGCTGTTTCAGAACCTTATTGCCCGGCTCTCGGCCCATGACCTGCGCCCGGCCCAATTTTCCGCCCTGGCGATCATCGACCAGAACCCCGGGCTGATGCAGGCCGACCTGGCGCGTGCGTTGGCAATCGAACCCCCGCAAGTCGTGCCAATGCTGAACAAATTGGAAGAGCGCGCGCTGGCCGTGCGCGTGCGGTGCAAACCGGACAAGCGCTCGTATGGGATTTTCCTGAGCAAATCGGGCGAAGCCCTGTTGAAGGAGTTGAAGCACATCGCCGCCGACAGCGATCACCAGGCGACATCCAACCTCTCGGATGACGAAAGGACTGAACTGTTGCGGTTATTAAAGAAAATCTACCGGGACTGACTCAGTCTGCCCAGCGTGGTGAAATCCGATCGACCTGTTGCGCCTCTTTGACGTCCCAAGAAAGCACCTTGGCAAATCAACCCAGAGGCGAGGTACTCATGAACGACCGCATCATCGCGTTTTTCACCGAAACCACCGTATTCGGCATCTCCATTCTCAACCTGCTGGTGGCGCTGACAGTCGCCACCTTAGTCTTCCTGGTCGCCCGTGCCGCCATCAGTTTCCTGATGCGCCGGGTACGGCGCTGGTCCGAACACGAAGGCCCATTGAGCCAGATAATGGCCAAGGTGCTTTCCGGCACCAGCAACTTTCTGTTGTTGCTGGCCTCCTTGCTGGTGGGCCTGAGCATGCTCGACCTGCCCGAGCGCTGGCTGAGCAGGGTCAGCAGCCTGTGGTTCGTGGTCGCTGCCTTGCAGATTGGCCTGTGGGCCAACCGCGCCATCGGCCTGGGCCTGAGCCGCTACTTCGCCCGCCACCGTACCGACGGCCTGAACCAGGGCAGCGCACTGGCAACCCTTTCGGCCTGGGGCGCGCGGGTCCTGTTGTGGTCAGTCGTAGTGCTGGCGATGCTGTCGAACCTGGGGGTGAACATCACCGCCTTCGTCGCCAGCCTTGGCGTGGGCGGCATCGCGGTGGCGCTGGCTGTGCAGAATATCCTTGGCGATCTGTTCGCTTCGTTGTCGATCGCCGTGGACAAGCCGTTCGAGATCGGTGACTTCATCGTCATCGGGCCCCTGGCGGGCACCGTTGAGCACGTTGGCCTCAAAACCACACGCATCCGCAGCCTCGGCGGCGAACAGATCGTCATGGCCAACGCCAGCATGATCAGCAGCACCATCCAGAATTACAAGCGCCTGCAAGAGCGTCGCATCGTGTTCGAGTTCGGGCTTTCCTACGACACGCCCACCGAGGCCGTGAAGAAAGCGCCAGCCATCGTAGAAGACGCCATCAAGGCCCAGGAGCAGGCGCGTTTCGATCGCGCTCACCTGCGCGGCTTCGGCAAAGAGGCGCTGGAGTTCGAGTGTGTCTACATTGTCCGGGACCCAGGCTACAACCTTTACATGGACATTCAGCAGGCGATCAACTTCAGGCTGCTGGAGCGGTTCTCGCAAATCGGCGCCAAGTTCGCCGTACCGGTGCGCGCGATCAAGGTCACGGCATTGCCAGAGGCCGCCGGCCTGCATGGCCAGGCTCGCGAAGGCCTGAGCATCAGAGGCGCTTGATGCTGGCAACCTGCCCGGCTCGCCAGATAGGTGCGCCGCAGGGCGTGCACATGCGCACGCCCTGCCCGCGCTGAAACGCTATTTAAGCGCCGCGGTGAAGCTGTCTTTCAGCACCTCGAGAAGGAAGTCTGCATTGGCCCGGCTGAAAATCATCGAAGGCCGCATTTTCAGCACGTTGTCATGCGGGCCTTCGGTGCCGATCAACACGCCGCGCTCCCGGGCACCATCAGCCACTTTTCTGGCCAGGGCCGTGGCTGGCGCCTTTGACTTACGGTCAGTGACCAGCACGATGCCGAGGAACAGGCCCAACCCGCGCACATCGCCAATCACGTCGAATTGCTGCTGAAGCTTGCGCAAACCCTCGAGCAGGTAATGGCCGACACTCAAGGCGTTTTCTTTCAACTGGTCGCGCTCGATTGCATCGAGTACCGCCAGGCCTACCGCGCATGACACCGGGTTACCGGCGAAGGTATTGAAATACTCCATGCCGTTGTTGAAAGCATCGGCAACCTCGCGCGTGGTCACTACCGCCGACATCGGGTGGCCGTTACCAATGGGTTTGCCCATGCTGACGGCATCCGGGACCACGCCCTGGGTCTCGAATGCCCACCAGTGGCTGCCTACCCGGCCAAACCCGACCTGAACCTCATCGGCCAGGCACAGCCCACCTTCGGCGCGCACCATGGCGTACACCTCCTCAAGGTAGTGTTCGGGCAAAAACACCTGCCCCGCCACGCTGGGGATCGATTCGGCAATGAAAAACCCGGGACGCTTGCCTGCCTTGCGCATGGCATCCAGCTGCTCTGCCACCGACTCGGCAAAGCGCTTGCCGTGCGCTTCCACGGGCCAGTGCTCGGGGGCGTAGTAGCTGTCCGGGACCACGGCCTCGTAAACATGCGCCGCCCTGCCCTTGCCCGCCTTGCGCTTGTACTTGTAAGGGCTCAGATCGATCAGTTCCTGAGTGGTGCCGTGGTAGGCCCAGTCCAGCACGATCGCCTGATCACTGCCTGTGTAGTTGCGCGCCATACGCAGCATCAGGCTGTTGGCCTCACTCCCCGAGCAGCCAAAGGACGCTACGCAAAGGCCCTTGGGCAAAGTGCCGGTCAGGCGCTCGGCGTATTCGACGATGTTGTCGTGCAGGTAGCGGGTATTGGTGTTGAGCAGCGCAGCCTGGCGGGTCAGGGCTTCGACCACGTCGGGATGACTATGGCCCAGGTGGCACACGTTGTTGAAGCAGTCCAGGTAGGCCCGCCCGAAGTTGTCGATCAGCCATACGCCATCACCGCGCACGAACTTGATCGGGTCGGTGTACGAAATGGACAGGTTGGGTAGCAGCAGTTCCTTGCGCCTGGCAATGATCTGGGCCTTGGTCATCCCCTGCTGGCTGTAGGTCTCTGGCGGGATACCGGCCAGGGCCGAGGCATCGGGGAACAGGTCGGCCCACGCTTCGCGGTATGCGGGCTCACCCACGCCAATGACCTCGCACGCGCGCAACTGGGTATCGGTGACCACCTGCAGATGCAGGTGGGGAATCCAGCCGCCGTTCTCGTGATCGCTGCCCATGTAACCGACGAGGTCGCCCGCTTCGAGCTTGTCACCGGCCTTCAAACGGCTGAGCGCCTCGTGGGCCATGTGCCCCCACAGTGTCAGAAATGGCGGGCAACCGGGCGGGGTGTGCTCGAGCATCACCAGGCCGCCATAACCCAGCGGCTCTGGCTCGACCTCGACGCTTCTGACGGTGCCGGCAATCGGTGCGTACAGCGGCGTACCCGCTGGCATCAGCAAATCTACCCCCACATGCAGGGTCCGGTGCTGCCCCTTGATGAAGCGAGACTCAAAGGCGCTGTCGGTATAGACGGCACGTACCTCGCCCCATGGCCCGATGCCCAGCGGGGCCTTGTGCGCGGCAGAGCATTCATTCCACCACCGCGTCGCATCTGCAGGGCGCTGCTGGGCCGAGGCAATGGTCATCTCATGGCTGGCATCGCCAAACGGCGCGATGACCTTGTCGAGAATGGCGGCTGACGGGCGCACCAGGTCGGCAAACGACTTGTGGTTGTCGGCAATCCAGCGGCGGACTTCCCCCGCACCTTCGATGGCATCGAAACCACAGGCCTTGCGCAAAATGCCGGTGGCCAACCGTGGGTTCATCGAATCGAGCTGTTCCAGTAGACGCCAGGCAGGCGCTTCACTGATCGCCAGGTAGGGGTTGTCGTCGGTCTGGTCCTGCCGGGAAGCGGAGAACGTGACGCTGATGACCAAGCGCATGGCTATCAGGTTGAACAACACATCAAGCTCTTGCGCTTGCAACGGGTACTTTTCGTGGAAGCCGGCCACCAGCGCAGCCGCAGCGCCGATCGGGTCGTCCATGTCGAGAATGGCGTAGGCGCTGGCGATTGCGACCTCGGCAATCAGAACGGTGTGCACGGCATCGCCAAAATCGATGAAGCCAGTCACGCTACGGGGCGTTTCGGCATCGACCAGGATGTTCCAGTCGTTGGCATCGTTGTGGATCACCTGGGCCCGAAGGGAAGCCAGCTTTGGCTGTACAGTCTGTTCGAACCGGGCGATGAAGCGCTCGGCAACGGCCCGGCGATCAGGGTCCTTGATGCAGTGCAGCCGCGAACGGGAGCGCGCAGCATGGCGTAAGTCCCAGTCCAGATCACGGACTGCGCCCGGGTGCATGAAGCCCTGCAGGGCACGGTCAAGTTCACCGAGTGCCTGGCCGAAGTTTCTCATCAGCGCCAGGGAGCGTCTGGCCTTGGCAAGTGGCGTGCCGGCCAGCCAGCTGACCAGGCGCACAGCGTGCTTTTCACCGGTGCTGCTGGCCACAGACGGTAGGTAATCGCCAGTCACACTGGCCCGCAGGTGTGGCACGCCCAAATGCGCGCCATGCACGGCCAGGTGATCGAGTAGCGCGGTTTGAAACTCGCTTTCTACCCTGGGCTCGCTGGCATTGACGATTTTCAGTATCCAGCCTGCATCTACGCCAGTCTCCAGCCGGTAATTGCGATCACGCTCCCCATCCAGGGGCGTTGCAGTGCCGGTGACATCGAAGAAATCTTTTGCAAGGCCCTCTGCATCGCTTGCCGAAAACCGAGGTGCCGGGTGGGAAAGGTCTGTCATATCATCAGGTTCCGAGCGCGCTGATTGTTTTTCAATAGCTTGTCATGCGCCGCCGAAACGGACACCCTGCATACGGTCGGGCGCAACAGGCATTATGCCGGTTCCGACCGGCATAATGACGGCAAGCTTATCAAGGGGCTGCAATGCGTGACCTGGACGCTAAAGATCGTGAGATTCTTGAGGTACTTTCGAAGGACGCGCGTATTGCGCTCAAGGCGTTAGCCGGCCGCATAGGCCTTTCCCGAAGTGCCACCACCGAGCGTGTCGCCAACCTTGAACGCAGCGGAGTCATTCGCGGTTATCGCGCTGACATCGGCGAAATAGATGCCAACGTGATACGCGCGATCTTGCTGGTGACGTTGCAGCGTACGCCTGCCATGGGGCTGCTCGACCAGTTGGCAACGGACGCGCGCGTACGGCGGGTTTCGTCGGTGAGCGGTCAGCTTGACCTGGTGGTTGAAGTGGAGACCCGAACGATCGACGACCTCAACCAGGTACGTGACAACGTGGCACGTCACGAATCAGTGGATGACATTACCACGTCGGTAGTCCTGCGCCGTGATATCGACCGCCAGGGCGCCTGATACCTGCAGAGGCAGTAGACAGGCCGTACTTACCCAAGCCTCACAGGTGTCGAAGCACGCCCTGAATCTCGCCTACGACCTGCCGCGTTGCCTCGTCGACGGTCCCTTCATTACGGCACAGCACCCAGCCTTGCTCCGCAACTGCACGCTCGAACGCCTCGGTACAGGCAACCTGTTCATCCAGGTTATGGATCACCGTACTGCCCAGCCCACGCGTGCGCGCCGCGGCCCTCGCCCACGAGGTTTCAGGCGTTGTGACAACCCCGACATGCAAATCGGGCACTTGCACGTTTCGTTCGAGGTTCAGGCGCAGGATCTTGTCAAACGGCACTGTGCGGCGAAACGCAGCGTCAGAGGGGTACCAGCGGTCAATCAGGATGATGCTGTCAGCGGGCTGCCTGGGCAGTACATGTCGGGAAATCCAGGCTCGGCTTTCAGCGAAGCGTTCGCAAACCTTGAACTCAAGGTCCTGGCAAGGGCTTCTGGAAAGCTGGTTGACCAGGGCCATGGTCTCGCCCCGGTGAGGATCATTCTTTCTTTCGCAAAGGCGGATCACCTTGTTCCCGTCCAGCCGTAACGCTTGAGTGACGGCCTCCAGCAGCGTGGTCTTGCCGGTACCCTTGGGGCCATCGATGGAAATAAACAGCGGGCGGTTCATCTTGCAATACCAGTTGGCTCAAGCGCGGGATAAGACCATTGATCGTAGCTGCCTTCAAGCGATTCTCGACGGGAGTACATCCGTACTCCACGCTGTGATCAAAGCATTGCCTTGGGAATGGACCGGCATTGCCCGACCCGCCATCCCCAAGGCGTGCAATGCCTGCTAGGCTGACGGACGATGGCGGACCTGCAGCCCGCCCCCCTTACCCACAGGCACGGGCCAATGACCTACAACCCCCACGTTAACCTGACCAACTGCGACCGGGAGCCCATCCAGATTCCCGGGAGCATCCAGCCCCATGGCTGCCTGCTGGCCTGTGATGCCTCGGCGACCGTAGTGCTGCGCCATTCGGTCAACGCCCCACAGATGCTGGGTGTAGCAAACGATATCAATGGTCAGAAACTGCACGCGGTGCTGGGTGACGAGGTCACGCATACGCTTCGCAACGCACTTGCCCGTACCCGAGATGCCTCGCGGCCCGCGCTCAGTTTCGGCGTGACGTTGCCCAACGGCGAGGCCGTCGACATCGCCGCCCACTTGTACAAAGGCACGGCAATCCTCGAATTCGAGCCCGCCGGGGCGAGCATCGCCGAACCGATCGAGCTGGCCCGCACACTGATTGCCCAACTGCGCGAAATCGACCAGACCCACAAGCTGTTCCGCGACGCCGCCCGCTTTGTCAGGGCGGTGCTCGGTTACGACCGGGTGATGATCTACCAGCTGGGAGCCGACGGTGCCGGCAAGGTGGTTGCTGAGTCCAAGCGTAGCGACCTCGAAAGCTTCATGGGCCAATACTTCCCCGCCTCCGATATCCCCCAGCAGGCCCGCGCGCTCTACCTGCGCAACCCGATCCGGGTAATCTCCGACGCCCAGTTCAATACGGTCGCCATCAACCCGGTGCTCGACCCCTCGGGCGAACCGCTCGACCTGTCCTACGCGCACCTGCGCAGCGTCTCGCCGATCCATTGCGAATACCTGTGCAACATGGGCGTGGGCGCCTCGATGTCGATTTCCGTCATCGTCAATGGCGAGCTGTGGGGAATGATTGCCTGCCATCACTACGCACCGCGCACGCTGGCCATGGGGCAACGTGTGGCCGCCGAGATGTTCGGTGAGTTCTTCTCCCTGCATATCGAGACCCTGCGTAGCCGGCAAAAACTCGAAGCTGCCGTGCGCATCCACAAAGCCCTGGACAGCCTGCTGCGCGACGCCAACCAGGCGGCGGACATTGATGGGTTCTTCCACGCACGCCTGCCCCGGTTGATGTCGCTGATTCCCTGCGACGGCATCGGCATGTCGCTGCTAGGCCGCTGGTCGTGCGCAGGGCTGGCGCCGCCCCAAACGGCCGTGCCTGATCTGCTGCGTCTGGCAGACATGGTCAGCGAAGGCCGAATCTGGGCGTCCAATCGCCTGTCGACAGTGCTCCCGTCGGCCCAGGCGTATTTTAATGATGTGTCGGGTGTGCTGATCGTCCCGATGTCGCAACACCCAAGGGATTACTTGATCTTCTTCCGCAAGGAGGTGGTCGAGACACTCGATTGGGCCGGGGACCCGAACAAGACCTATGACAGCGGCGCGTTGGGCGACCGCCTGACGCCCCGCAAGAGCTTCGCCATCTGGAAAGAAACCGTTCACCAGCAGTCGCTACCCTGGACCGAGCAGGACCGCCAGTTTGGCGATGCCATCCGTACCGCTATCGTCGAAGTGGTGCTGCACAACAGCGAACTGCTCGCCAGTGAACGCGCCAAAGCCGACGTGCGCCAGCGCATGCTCAACGAAGAGCTCAACCACAGGGTCAAGAACATCCTGTCGCTGATTGGTGCACTGGTTGCCCATCCGACCCCGGAAAGCCAGACCCTGCAGGACTATGTGGCAACGCTCAAAGGGCGTATCCAGGCCTTGTCGTTGGCCCATGACCAGGTGGTGCGCGGTGACGGTGGCGGGCGCCTGGCGAAGCTGCTGGAGGCCGAGCTTTCTCCCTATCGCACGGCGGCCGGCGTGATCGAGTTGCAGGGCCCGAACGTCATCCTCGATGCGCGCGCTTACTCGGTCATGGCCCTGGTGCTGCACGAACTGGCCACCAACGCGGCCAAGTACGGTGCGTTATCGCGGGCCGGCGGCAGGCTTTCGGTGAGCTGGGCAATCGACGCCACCAACGGCTGTGCAATCAGTTGGCGGGAAAGTGGTGGGCCAACGGTACGCCCGCCCAGCCGCAGCGGCTTCGGCACGGTACTGATCGACCGCAGCATCCCGTTCGACCTGGGTGGCACAAGCGCAGTGGAATATCACCCCGAAGGACTGCAAGGCTTTTTCAGAATCCCGGCCAAGCACCTTTCCGTAGCCGAAGCGGCAGAAACCGCTCTCCCGGCCACGCCTCTGGCCCGTGTAAACGGTGCGTTTGCAGCGCGCTCGGGCTTGTGTGTGCTGATACTCGAGGATCAACTGGTGATTGCAGTAGGCCTGGAGCAAATTCTCAACGATGCGCAAATCAAGGACGTGATCACCGCCAGCTCCGAGGACGAAGCCATGCAACTGCTTGGCAGCCACAAGCCGGACGCGGCAATACTGGATGTCAACCTGGGTACCGGAACATCCATTTCCGTAGCGGATGAGCTGGTTCGCCGGCAGGTTCCGTTTCTCTTTGCCACCGGCTATGGCGACGGCATCAGCATTCCCGAGCACTTGCAGTATGTGCCCGTCACGCGCAAGCCTTATGACGCCAATGCCATTCTGGCCAGCCTGCAAGGTCTGCTTGAGCTGGGTTGACTGGGATACAGAGGCAGCCTTGTATTGCGAAAAGGCCCGTAAAGCCGACACATCACTGTCAGCTATACGGGCCTCTTCGCAGCACAAGACCGCGCCGGCAAAAAGACGGCGCCGGCCTGTCAGGGCTTACACCGCCAGGGCGCGCTCACGCAGCTCGCTGTTGAGGATACGGTCGTTCTCGCTGTAATCGACCGGGCAGTCGATCACGTGCACACCCGGGGTCTTGATGCAGTGCTCCAGCAGCGGCAGCAGGCCTTCGGCACTTTCCACGCGGTGGCCGTTGGCGCCGTAGGCTTCGGCATATTTGACGAAGTCCGGGTTGCCGTAGTCCAGGCCGAAATCGGTGAAGCCCATGTTGGCCTGCTTCCAGCGGATCATGCCGTAGCCGTCGTCACGCAGGATCACCACGGTGATGTGCATGCCCAGGCGTA
This sequence comes from Pseudomonas sp. KCJK9058, assembly GCF_046230975.1. Taxonomy (NCBI): domain Bacteria; kingdom Pseudomonadati; phylum Pseudomonadota; class Gammaproteobacteria; order Pseudomonadales; family Pseudomonadaceae; genus Pseudomonas; species Pseudomonas sp. KCJK9058. Next base: position 167 of record NZ_JBJJLR010000022.1, on the reverse strand, counting down.
CTGCAGTTTCCAGTTCCTGGCTGTTCATCATGAAGCCGCCGTCGCCACACACCGAGATTACCGGGCGGTCCGGGTGCACCAGGTGCGCAGCCATTGCCGATGGCAGGCCGGCGCCCATGGTCGCCAGGGCGTTGTCCAGCAGCACGGTGTTTGGCTTGTGCGCTTTA